>JAHLFI010000124.1 GCA_018883865.1 Candidatus Oceanisphaera merdipullorum | reverse complement strand
CGATTGGGCAACTGTGCTACGCATGGACGTACTGCATCTTGATAACGGCTTCTTACTGGCGATATTACCGCCCGGTGCCTTTATCGGTTTAGGCCTATTAGTGGCCACTAAAAACTGGCTAGATAATAAATTCGTCGCAAAAGTGGTGCCCGCTCCTAAAACCGAAGTGACCCGCGCCCGCGTGACCTCGCTATGAATCGCGTCACCATTATGAATTGCGTGTTGTTATGAATCAGGTATGGCTATGAACAAAGATAAACGTCGGCAAATTTTGGAGCGCCTGCGCGAAAATAACCCGAACCCCACCACAGAGCTCAATTTTCGTAACCCCTTCGAGCTGCTGATTGCGGTGTTATTGTCGGCCCAAGCCACGGATGTGAGTGTGAATAAGGCCACTATCGGCCTGTTTACTGCCGGCCCTACGCCTGAGGCCATGCTGGCGCTAGGTGTGGATGGCGTAAAAGAGCATATTAAGACGATCGGCCTGTTTAACACTAAAGCTGTGAACGTCGTTAAAACCTGCACTATGTTAGTGGAGCTGCATAACAGCCAAGTGCCAGAAAACCGCGAGGCACTCGAAGCCCTGCCCGGTGTGGGCCGTAAAACCGCAAACGTAGTGCTGAATACCGCCTTTGGTTGGCCAACCATAGCCGTGGACACCCATATTTATCGTGTGTCCAATCGCACCGGCTTTGCCAAAGGCAAGACGGTGGATCAGGTGGAGCTAGGCTTATTAAAATGGGTGCCGAGCGAGTTTAAGCTAGACGTACATCACTGGTTTATCTTGCACGGCCGCTACACTTGCATCGCCCGTAAACCGCGCTGTGGCTCTTGTATTATCGAAGACTTGTGTGAATTTAAAGACAAAACAGAAATATAACGAAGCGGTAAAATGCCAGCTTTAAGCCGTCAGGTAAAAAGAACCCTACGTGCTAGAGACAAAA
The DNA here is from genome assembly GCA_018883865.1 of Candidatus Oceanisphaera merdipullorum. Taxonomy (GTDB): domain Bacteria; phylum Pseudomonadota; class Gammaproteobacteria; order Enterobacterales; family Aeromonadaceae; genus Oceanimonas; species Oceanimonas merdipullorum. The sequence goes on along the minus strand of JAHLFI010000124.1, from coordinate 9,167 downwards.
ACACCCCCAAACTCTGCAGCTTAGGGGTGTTTTTTATCGCGTAGGACTTACCGCATAACGCGGGTTAAAAGGCTTAATTACAAGTCGCGATTACGGTCTTCGAAAGCTTTAATTTGCTTTTCAGCTTCGTCTTTACTGACGCCATAGGCTTCTTGAATACGGCCGGATAACTCTTGGCGTTTACCATTAATTTGATCAAGTTGATCGTCAGTTAACTTGCCCCACTGTGTTTGCACCTTACCTTTAAATTGTTTCCAGTTACCTTCTGCAATATCCCAATTCATAATAATATCCTCAGGTTAGAAAAACGTGTTAGATACAAGTGTTTAGATATACATGCCTGCAACGCCTTAGTGTTTCTTAATCAGGCCTTTGCTACAGCGGCATGAATAACACTAGAGAACCTGCCGACGCTTTACCAACACTTTATTAACAAGTCGGACTTATCCTGTCGCAGCTGTTAAATGGTATACTGAGCCGAGGTTGAGTCAGGCGGTAAATTAGCTTTCTATAACTCAATTTTTAGCGATTTAATCTTCAATAAGCAGGAGTTTAACGATGCGTATTTTACACACCATGCTGCGAGTCGGGCACCTCGACAAGTCTATTGCCTTTTATACCGATGTAATGGGTATGAAATTATTACGCACCAGTGAGAACGCCGAATATAAATATACGCTGGCCTTCGTGGGTTACGGCAAAGAAGAAGACGAAGCCGTGTTAGAGCTCACCTATAACTGGGACACAGACAGCTACGATCAAGGCACCGCCTATGGCCACATCGCCATTGAAGCCGACGATATTTACGCCATGTGCGAGCAAATTCGCTTAGCTGGCGGCAAAGTTATCCGTGAGCCTGGCCCCGTCAAAGGCGGCAGTACAGTGATCGCCTTCGTTGAAGACCCTGACGGTTACAAGATTGAGCTGATCGCCAAAGCGGATGCAGGAAAAGGACTGGGGGAATAAGCTCAAGCTAGAAGCTAGAAGCTAGAAAAATACAGCACAGCCCTATACTGAAACAAAAAGACCGAGTCATGTGTATGGCTCGGTCTTTTTTATGACTGTTTTTAAACTTCCAGCTTATCGCTTTAAGCTTTTTGCTTTTATCGCGATGGCAAAATGACATCATCAAACAGCTGGTCGCGTTCTTCGCTGGTTTTAAGCGCTATGGCTTTATCCACTCGTTCACGGGTGAGGTGCGGTGCAAAGCGCTCCATAAAGTCATACATATAGCTGCGTAAAAAAGTCCCTTTGCGAAAGCCAATCTTAGTGGTGCTAGACGAAAACAGATGGCTGGCATCTATGGCCACCAGATCCGCATCTTGAATTGGATCCACCGCCATGCTGGCCAACACGCCTATGCCAATGCCTAAGCGCACATAGGTCTTGATCACGTCCGCATCCGTGGCGGTAAACACCACCTTGGGCTCAAAGCCGGCCTTATTAAAGGCAATGTCTAACTCTGAGCGGCCGGTAAAGCCAAACACATAGGTGACCAATGAATAATGAGCGATATCGGCAATGCCGGGTTTATCTATGTCGGCTAAGGGATGGCCTTTGGGCACCAAAATACAGCGGTTCCAGTGATAACAAGGCAGCATGATCAAGTCTTGATACAAGTGCATGGCTTCGGTGGCAATAGCAAAATCCGACGAGCCTTTGGCGACCGACTCGCTAATTTGCGTGGGCGTACCTTGGTGCATATGCAAAGAGACTTTGGGGTAGCGCTTAATAAAGCCTTGAATAACCTTAGGCAAAGCGTAGCGGGCTTGGGTATGCGTGGTGGAGATATTGAGCGAGCCTTGATCCGGATGCGTATGCTGGCTGGCTACCGCTTTAATGCTTTCGACCTTGCCCAAAATTTCGCTAGAAATACGGATAATATCGACGCCCGCCGGCGTGACTCTTGTAAGATGCTTACCGCTGCGCTCAAACACTTGTATGCCCAGCTCATCTTCCAGCATGCGCACTTGCTTACTAATGCCCGGTTGCGAGGTATACAGACTTTCGGCGGTGGCAGACACATTCAGATTATGGTTGGCAACTTCAACTATGTAACGCAACTGCTGCAGTTTCATTAGGCATCTCACATTAGGGTGGCTACAAACTGGATGATCTTACCAGATCCAAGAAATAATTTCTCTGGGAGGCTCCTTAATAACTATAAGTTATATAGGAAGCGAGGATAAAATCAACAAATCACGCCGATTTAGCGACACTGATTAGCCAAAACCAGCCGACTGGGGTACCATTTCTTCTTACCGCTTATCCTTTATTTCTTACCCTAACCGAGTCGCCCCTATATGACGTTGACCCTGATCCTCATAGCCATAGGCGCCCTGCTTTTTTTGGTCATTATTTACAACATGTTGCAGCAGTATTGGAATAAGCAAGAAGCTGAAAAACGCACCTTATTGCTTAAACACAAAAATATCATCAATGAAACCGATGAATTGCTGCTCAACGCCAGTCAATTACCTTTCAGCAAAGCCTTAGTGCTGACCCTATATCAGCGAATTCAGTACAGCTTGCAGGTGATGCAGCAGCAAGATCCCACTAATCTGCAGGTAAAAACGCGTCGTGACAATATCGACCAACAAATTAGCCAAGTAAAAGAACATTACCAAATGGAGCATACCGCGCTTAAAGCGCCGGACTCCGATCAACAAGCGATTCAAATTCTGCAAATCGTGAAGCGACTGCGCACCGTGCTGCGCCTCGAACACAATAGAGGCAAAGTGGGTAATCAGACTTTTGTGGTGGAAGACAGACGCTTAGAGCTTATGCGTTTAAAGGTTAACCTGATTAATCTCGCTAAGCGCGCGGGGGCCGCACTGGTCAATCGCGACAACAATACCGCGCAGCAAATGTTGAAAAAAGGCCTGATGGTGCTGGATCAAATCGCAGATAAAGATGAACAACTGAAAAACATAGAAACCAGTATGCAACAGCGTTTAAGTGAACTCAGCAACAGCCAACAGCAAGTCGAGAAAGAGCAAAAAATTCGCGAAGAAGAAAGTGAAAAGTCAGAGCTCGATCAACTCTTTGAACCAAAGAGAAAATGGTAATTACCATGCTCAATCTAGACGAGACGATCGGCAACTTAGACTATTTTTTAGCCGAACTTGAACAAGGCATGTTGGATCATGGCTTGGCACTTCGTTTAGGCACCATGGATCATGTTTGCTATCGCGCCGCCAGCAATCAAGAGTATCTCGACTTGCGGCAGCGCTTAGCACCCTTTGGCCAGCTACTAATAGAAGGAATGATAGGCGGCCGGCCTATCAGCACCTTTAAGCTCAATCACCCCATCCCCAGCGCCTTTGGCTCTATCCCTTGCTTAGAATTAGCCGCTCCCAAAGCCGGAAAGCAGCATACTCTGGGCCTTGAGCACGGCGAAATCGTGGTGCCGAGCCTTAAGCAATTACTCAGTGATTACCCTTGGGTGCCCTTCAATCGCACCGGCTTAAGCCACTCAGCCCCCGAGCTAACCTTAAAGATGGGTGCCTACCAAATCAAATTTCACAGCCAAAGCCTCGCCGACACCATAGCTATTGAGGTTGCCCACGGCCAAGTGATCCCAGTGCCAACGGACTATTTTATGCACTAGGCTAAATGTCTGATGTCTGATGTCCGATGTCTGAGACCCGTGTATTGTGCAGCAACCGCCAAGTTAAGCCTGCCGTCACCATTAATATCAACAAGCTGCCGAGCATAACGCCGGGTAGGCCTGCCCAGCTCCAAAACGGATACAGATACACACCACCTAGGCTGGCGCCCAGATAATAAAATACTAAATACAGCGCAGATGCCAAGGCGCGATGCTCAGTGACACTATGCCCCACCCAACTGCTGGCGCAGGCATGCGCCAAGAAGAAAGCAAAGCTGTCGATCACTAAGGTTAATAGTATGACGGGTAATTGACTGCTCATCAGGCCTACATTACCCACGGCTAATAACGCAATGGCGGCGAGCAAGGTTTGGCACAGGCCAAAGCGCTGAATAAGCCAACCGCTGATACTGGACGCAAAGGTACCGCTCAAATAGGTTAAAAATAACAAGCCTAAGGCAGCACTGGCTAGTTGAATGGGGGGTGCCGATAGGTAAAAAGCCACATAAGTGTATTGATTTAAAAACACCATAAAATTGAGCCCGCCAACCAAATAAATGGGCCACAGCAACGGGTTTTTAAGATGGTTGACCAGTGCGCTCAAACCTTGCCCCTTACCCGTTGGCGCAAAGTGCTGTGACGTTGGCAGCCACTTCACCACCCCTAGCCATAGCACCAAGCTTAAGGTTGCTAACACCATAAAACTGGTTTGCCATTGGCCGCCCCACTGAGCCAATAAACCACCGAATACCCGCCCCGCTATGCCGCCCAATGAATTCGCCGCAATATACACGCCTATGCTGGTGACCAAGGCTTGTGGCGTAAATTCCTCGCTCATATAAGCGACTGCCGTGGCTGGCAAGCCCGCCAAGAAAAATCCTTGTAACCCTCTGACAAACAACAATGTAGAAAACTGGCTCAGCTGGGAAACGACCAGTCCCAATACTAACGCCACCAGCAAACAGCCTAACATCACGGGTTTGCGCCCCCATTGATCGGCTACGCTTGCCCAAAATAATAAACCCAGCGCCAACCCGAGCGTGGATATAGATAACACCCACGTCGCTGCCAGCGGCGACACAGAAAAATCTGTCGCCAACAAGGGCAATAAAGGTTGGGCAAGATACAAATTAATAAACACCAACATAGAGCCTAAGCCCAGTGCCAGCGTGGCCCGCCACCAAAGTTTGGTTTTCAGCTCTATCATGGATGACTCCTAATGATCAGCCTTGACCTTAACCCGCCATTAGGTATAAATAAAATATATATAAATTATTAAAATAATAACTAATTATTATGGTAATCACTAAAAGGCACACCCAAAATGCTAGATGTGAAATGGCTCCGCCAGTTTGCGGCCGTGGCCGAGGAGGGCAATATTACCCGCGCAGCTCAAAGGCTGCATTTGGCTCAACCTGCGGTGAGCATGACGCTTAAGAAGCTGGAGCAGCAACTGAGTATTAGTTTGTTTGACCGCCGCCAAGGCCGCTTACAACTCACCACCGAGGGCGCGCACTTATATCAACATGCCACCCGCATTCTCGCGGCACTCACCTTGGCCGAGCAAGATATGGCGGCGCTACAAAACCTTGATAGTGGCGAGGTCTGTATTGGTATTCCCAGCATGCTGGGCTCTTTTTACTTTCCGCCGCTATTAATGGCCTTTAAGCATCACTATGCTGAATTATCCATTCGAATCATTGACGCCGGCACCCAAGATGTATTGACGAAACTCTGCCAAGATGAGCTGGGCTTAGGCATAGTGCTGACCGCATCTTTACCTCCCCAGCTCAGTGGCTTGCCGTTAATACGCGAAGAAATGGTGGCGGTAGTGAATAGTGATCATCCGGCGCGCAGACTACCCGCGATAAGCATGGTGGATTTTTTAGCCGAAGAATTGGCGTTATTTCGCCACGGCGTATTTCACCGAGAATACCTAGAAGTCATGGCAAAAAAGAATGGCATCAAGCTGAACATTGGTTTTGAGAGCAATTTAATCCCCTTATTAAAAGCGGTAGTACGCCAAGGCTTTGCCATTACCACCTTTTTACGCATGGTGATTAAAGACGATGCCGACTTATTTGCCATCCCCTTTAGCGAGCCATATTTTCTCGACTTATGTTTGGCTTGGCCCAATAACCGCACGCTTTCCCGTGCCGAACAGGCCTTTATTACGTTTATGCAGCAGCAACATGTCTAGCTAGCACCAGACTGGCTAACCAAGTTCATAAAAGCGCCGAGCAAAGACAAAATGGCTCGAGTTTTCCTTAGTCGCCGTGCTGAGCACTTTACGAGCGACTCTTTACAGACACCATCTTAATTGTTATAACATAACGATAAAGTCCACGTAAGTTCCAAACGGAGTCTGCTATGAAAGCTAAATTTTGTCTGCTCGCCCTGCCTTTGTTACCTCTGTCGGCATTGGCCGCCCCCTTGCCCGATGCTCACGAGTCAGGCGTTCACCAAGAAGGTGCTCACCAACATGGATTGGGTAGTTTGAGTCTGGCCCTGAACGAGCAACAACTGGTGTTGGAATTACTTGCGCCCGCCGCCGATATTGTCGGTTTTGAGCACGCGCCACAAAATATCGAGCAAGAGCAACAGCAAGCGGCGGCATTTAAACGGGTACAAGATGCCAATGTATTGTTCACCCTGCCCAAACAGGCCGAGTGCACCTTTATTAAGAGCAAGCTTATCGAGCAAGATGAGGATGCACTCCACGAAGATGATCACCAGCATGCTAAGGCAGATAGCCATCCGGCTAAATCGATAGCAGCCGATGAGCACCAAAACGCAGCGCATGACCATGACCATGACCATGACGAGCATGGACACAGCGATGTGCTAGTGCAATATCACTATCAGTGTCTGCAACCACAAGCGTTAACGAGTCTCGATACTCAGTTATTTAAGCAGTTTGCTAGTTTCAATAAAATTGAGCTGCAAGGCATTATCGCTAACAGCCAGATAGCGGCCACCTTAAGTCCAGAACAAACGCGTGCGGCTTGGTAACCTAAGATGAACACACTTATTGCCATCAATCATCTTGAGTTTGCTTGGCCCGGCCAGGCACCTTTGTTACAAATCCCCCACTTTGAGTTGACGAAAGGTGAGTCGGTATTTATCAAAGGCCCCAGTGGCAGCGGCAAAAGTACTTTGCTGGGGCTATTAGCCGGTATTCAAGTGGCCAATCAAGGGCAATTACAGTTTTTGGGTCGCGACTTATCGCGGCTTTCTGCCCGAGCGCGGGATCAAGTGCGGGCCGATCACTTAGGCTATATTTTTCAGCAGTTTAATTTACTGCCTTTTTTATCTGTCATTGAAAATGTGTGTTCGGCGCTGATCTTTTCTCGTCACAAACGCGCCCGACTCACGCAAGACGCCACCGCCGAGGCAGCTCGTTTATTGCGGGAGTTGCAGCTGGCACCTGAGTTGTGGCAACAGCCAGTTCATAAACTCAGTATCGGCCAACAACAAAGGGTCGCGGCGGCCCGCGCCTTAATGGGCAGCCCAGAATTAGTGATTGCCGACGAACCCACCTCCGCGTTGGATGCCGACAGCCGCAGTGCTTTTATGACGCTGTTATTTCAAGAGTGCCGACGCCAAGGCAGTAGCTTAATATTTGTCAGTCACGACCCTGCGCTTGAACCACTGTTTGAACGTGTGCTCTCGCTCTCCTCTATAAATAAGTCCTCTCTAAACAAGACTGCTCTCAATAAATCTGTAATTAACGAGGCCCCGTCATGTTAGTTCTTGCGCTAAAGAGTTTATGGGCTCGGCGCCTCACCGCCGGCTTAACGCTCATGGCCATCGCCATTAGTGTACTGCTGCTGCTCGGAGTAGAAAAAGTGCGTGTTGAGCTAAAAGATAGCTTTTCTCGTACCTTATCAGGCACAGATTTAATTGTGGGAGCGCGTACCGGTCAAATAAACCTACTTTTGTATTCGGTGTTTCGCCTGGGTAATCCCACCAATAACATCAGTTGGGACAGCTATCTGCGCATTAGCAAGCAGCCCGGTATTGCGTGGACGATTCCGGTCGCCTTAGGGGATTCGCATCAGGGCTTTCGGGTGCTGGGCACCAACCAAGACTACTTTAAACACTATGCCTATGGCCGCCAGCAAGCCTTGCAACTGGCCCAAGGGCGTGCATTTAACAATACCTTTGAAGCCGTGATTGGCGCCGATGTAGCACGCACTTTGGGCTATCAGCTCAATGACCCGCTAGTTATTGCCCACGGTGCCGGCAACACTTCCTTTAGTTTGCATGACGACTTGCCCTTTACCTTGGTCGGTATCTTAGCGCCCACCGGCACGCCGGTAGATAAAACCGTGCATGTGCGTTTAGATGGGCTAGAAGCCATTCATCTGGGCTGGGAAACGGGCCGCAAAACGCTTAATTTATCTGCAGAACAAGCAAAAGAGCAAGACCTAACGCCTAACTCGATTACCGCCTTTTTAGTGGGTATGCACAATAAAGTGCAGGTGTTTAGCCTGCAGCGCGCCATTAATAATTATCGCGCCGAGCCCTTATCAGCCATCTTACCTGCTGCGGCTTTGCATGAATTATGGGGTTTACTGAGCATTGCAGAAAAGGCCATCGCCTTTATTGCCGTGTTTGTGGTGGTTGCAGGTTTGCTTGGCATGTTAACCACTTTGCTGGCCGGTTTATCGGCGCGACGCCGAGAGCTGGCTATTTTACGGGCTCTGGGAGCAGGACCGCGGCATTTGTTTAGCTTGCTCATTTTGGAAGCGTTATTACTGACGGCGCTGGGTATTAGCCTCGGGCTCGCACTCTTGTATGGAGCACAATTAAGTTTGGCGCCCTGGCTACAAGCTCAACACGGCTTACTGCTCACCCTTGGCTGGCCCAGTATGAGTGAGTGGCGTTTAATTGGCCTCACCTTACTGGCAGGCACTGTGATGGGCATGTTGCCCGCGCTGCGCGCTTATTTTTATTCACTGCACGACGGCATGAGTATCGATCACTAATGAAAGCTTATTTAGCCATGGCGCTTACCGCGCTTATGATAACCAGCACCCCCGTATGGGCCAATGTGCCTAACAATACGGTTTATAAAGAATTAGAGTGGGATGATTTGATCCCCCTAAGTGAACACCTAAATCCGCCGCCTTTTCCCGAGGTAGACCATAACGATGAGTTTGCCATCCCTAAGCAACCTATCGGTAAAGTAGTAGAAGGCTTAAATGGCACCCCAATCCGCTTGCCCGGTTTTGTGGTACCGCTTGAGGGCGATAGCCATGAGATCACCGCCTTTTTATTGGTGCCCTACTTTGGCGCCTGCATTCATGTGCCGCCGCCCCCTACCAACCAAATTGTCTATGTGGCCTACCCTGAGGGAGCTAAAGTGGACGATCTCTGGGATGCGGTCTGGGTAACAGGCACCTTACAAACCACGGCCGCCAGCCATGAAATGGGCGATGCTGCGTACTCCCTCACCGCCACCAGCGTCACCCCTTATGAGCAAGCTCATTAATTAGGTCATAGGGCTATAAAAGGCGCGAGCTGGATATTCTGCTCGCGGAATTGGGTTTGG
>JAHLFI010000123.1 GCA_018883865.1 Candidatus Oceanisphaera merdipullorum | reverse complement strand
TTAAAGTTACTCGACCTCGATAGCAGCTTAACGGCGCGCAAAGAGTTAGCTACCGAGTTAGGCTGCCCAGAAAATCTGATGGCAGACTCAGCCAAGATGAACATCTGGTTACATAAATCCGTACTGGTGCGAATTTCCGACAACGGTGGCAATATACCTAAAGAGTTATTGGACTGAGCCTGCAAATCTAGTGCATTAGCATGTGGAGCAATCGTCACTGATAACTAAAAGCACAAATTAATAAGGCGTGAGGGTGTTAACCCGCACGCTTTTTTTAATCGTCTTAAATATCCCTTACTGACGAAATAGACTCAAGGCTTAACGCCCACATAAAAGGCGAGCGTTAGCAAGTCCATCACACGCTTTTTGTGGGCGATGTTTCATGTACTTGTTATGTTTATTTTCCAAACCTTTGCTCACAAGATGGGCATTTATATTTACCAAAACTGCGGAAATTCCCGTGAACCTCGGTTAACAGCGATAGGATGTTTTTGGTTGTATAGCAATTAGAACAAAATGGCCCTTCAGGTTTTCCATCTTTAGCCTCAGCCAAATAATAGTAACCATCCTTGAAGATCACATCTTCCTTCTCAGAAATAGCATACTCTAACTTTTTTATTGTTTTTTTAATTCAAGATTTTCATCCTGAGCTTCAACCAACTTTATTTTTATTTCAGACATCGCTTCAAGAAGCTCAGCTATTTTAAGTTTAACTTCAGCATCTTTAATTGCCGATATTGCAACTTTCAATTCTTTAGCTATATCTATAGCTATTTTAATAGAGCTGATTCCAGCGGATATGGCGCCTATATCAGGCATTGCGAATTACTCCTTTAAACATAACATTTTAATAGTGCGCATGCGTGCTTACTCTCATTGGAGTACATAGCAAAGCACAAATAACCAACTGATCCTGTTAGTCATTTTTGACAACCGCACACCTTGCCATGCGATGAAACGCGCATACTCATTTTTCTGCTTGCTCATGCTCGTTATCAACAGATGCCGCAGCTACAACCCATTGATAAAAAGTTAGTTTAAAAATATCAATCAGCAGATGTTCGCATTGGGCTTCAGCAATACGAACCAGTTATTCAAAAAAAGGAAAAATAATGTTAACTAATCCGCTTTCAAGAATACAACCTTGCGCTACCCAAGTTCTTTCTCTAGAAGTGACACTCCTATGTAATGCTGAGCACCGAGATAATAAAGGCGTGAGGATTTTACTGTTCACGCCTTGCTCTTTACGCCTCACTCAGGCTAACAAGCTCTATTCTCTAACGGCTCTTTTCCATTATTTCTGGCTTTAAGGTATTCGATGTTTCTGGATACAGCAGATTAAGTGCGACTGCACCGCCATCCACCACCACGGCGGCGTGCTGGCGCGTGAGTAATCTCGGCTCGGCCACGCCACAAGAGTGGGCAATGGTTTCTACTTCATGCACTAAGTTTTTATGATAGTTGGCGATACGAATGGCTTTATCATCGGGTACCAAACCTTGCTGTAAGCGCGGATCATGAGTGGTGATGCCGGTGGGGCAAGTATTCTTATTACAATGCAGGGCTTGAATGCAGCCCAAGCCAAACATAAAACCACGGGCTGACACCACGAAGTCGGCGCCCATGCAAATAGCCGCAGCCACATCGGTCGGATTGATAAGCTTACCCGAGGCAATTACGCGAATGTGTCCTTTTAAATCGTGGCGAATAAGCTCATTAACCAACAGCGGTAGGCTGTCGCGCAGTGGTAAACCCACACTGTCCATCAAGGGCATAGGAGCGGCACCGGTGCCGCCGTCTGAGCTGTCTAAGGTGATAAAGTCGGGGGCTGAGTCTGCCCCTCTGGCATTAATGCGTTCACAAAAGTCTTTTAGCCAATGGGTTGTACCCAATACCAATTTAAAGCCCACCGGTTTGCCGGTGACTTCCCGTACATGGCCCACAAAATCGAGCAAGGTATCTATGCTGTTCACTTCTGGGTGGCGGTTAGGGCTAATAGACGGTTCACCCACAGTAATACCCCGAATTGCAGCAATTTCTGCGGTGACTTTTTCGCCGGGGAGTATGCCACCCTTGCCTGGTTTGGCGCCTTGGGAGAGCTTAATTTCAAACATTTTTACTTGTTCAATATCGGCCAAGGCTTTTAGCCGCGTATCGTCCAGTTTGCCATGCTCATCACGCACGCCGTATTTAGCAGTACCAATTTGAAAAACAATATCGCAGCCACCTTCTAGGTGGTAAGGCGATAAGCCGCCTTCACCTGTGTTCATCCAGCAACCGGCTTTGCCCGCACCGCGGCTCAACGCTTGCACCGCCGGTTTAGACAAGGCGCCATAACTCATGCCAGAGATATTGAAAAAAGAAGGAGCGTCGTAAGGCACGCGGCAGTGAATACCGATGCGCATGGACTGTGTTTGTACGGCATCTTCTTCCAAGGTCGGAAACGGGCAGTTTAAGAAGTAGTAAGTGCCGGGTTTGGATAGGTCTCGAGTTGAGCCAAACGCCACTGTGTTATCGACGTTTTTAGCGGCTCTGTATACCCAAGAGCGCTGGGCACGGTTAAAGGGCATTTCTTCTCGGTCCATGGCAAAGAAATACTGGCGAAAAAACTCACCCAAATGCTCAAACACATAACGAAAACGACCAATAATAGGATAATTTCGACGAATGCTGTGCCCAGTTTGGCGCTTATCCGCCCGGTACATGCGTACCCCAGCTATGGATAAGCCCACTATGGTCAACAGTAATACGGTGCCAACCACCACAATAAAAATAACAGCGGCTTGAGTCCAACTTTCATTCATGGGGCTATCTATCCAATAAATAATAAACTTGCTCATGCTAACTTGAATTAGCCCCTAAAACCAATAAGGGTTTAAGAAATGGCAATCAGCATGCAAATTTATAAATATTAAAATCCACCACCAAGCAGCCGAAAATATGATTTATTGCTAGCTGGCACAGCTAGGAATAGGAAGGAATAGGTAGAATTAATTAGTCAAGAAAAACTAAATTCTGCTGTTCATCAGGATGACGACAAAGAAAAAGGTAAAATGAACATCATTCTGTCGTACTTCACTTTAGCTACAGGTTTTGCGCAGCTGCCGCTTTTAATCTTTGGCATTACAGGCGCCAGCCAATAAATAGGCCGCTACAAAAACCACAAAGCCGACCTAGGGTCGGCTTTGTTTATTAGTCTGTTCAGCACGCCTTTATATCGGGCGAAGCACGCCTTTATATGGGGCGAAGCACGCCTTACTTAGCGCTAGGGCGCAACGTCGGGAACAGAATCACATCACGAATAGTGTGCGAGTTGGTTAACAACATCACTAAACGGTCGATGCCGATGCCTTGGCCAGCCGTCGGCGGCAGACCGTGCTCAAGCGCCACTACGTAATCTTCGTCGTAAAACATGGCTTCGTCGTCGCCGGCTTCTTTTTGGTTTACTTGATCCAAGAAGCGCTGTGCCTGATCTTCGGCGTCGTTCAACTCGGCAAACCCGTTAGCTATTTCACGACCGCCGATAAAGAACTCGAAACGCTCGGTGATGCTAGGATCTTGATCATTACGGCGTGCCAGTGGGGATACTTCGGCTGGGTATTCGGTAATGAAGGTTGGCTGGATCAAACGATGCTCAACGGTTTCTTCGAAGATCTCGGTGATCACGCGGCCAAGGCCCCAGCTTTTTTCAGTTTTGATCTTCAAGTCTTTGGCGACTTCAAGGGCACTTTCTAAGGTAGCCAACTGCTCCAACGTCACTTCTGGATTAAATTCCAGAATGGAGTTTTTCATGGTTAAGCGTACAAAGGGCTGACCAAATTCGAAGGTCTCTTCACCGTATTGTACGGTTGAACTGCCCAGCACCTGAGTGGTGACGGTGCGCAGCATTTCTTCGGTGAAGTCCATCAGATCCTGATAGTTGGCGTAAGCCCAGTAAAATTCCATCATGGTAAATTCTGGGTTATGACGCGGCGACAAGCCTTCATTACGGAAGTTACGGTTAATTTCGAATACTTTCTCAAAACCACCTACCACCAAACGCTTTAAATACAGCTCAGGCGCGATACGCAGATACATGTCCATATCCAGCGCATTGTGATGAGTAATAAACGGGCGAGCCGAGGCGCCGCCTGGGATCACTTGCATCATGGGTGTTTCCACTTCCATGAAGCCGTGGCCATTCATAAACTGGCGAATGGCGGCGACCACATTTGAGCGCACCTGAAAAGTGTGGCGCGAGTCTTCGTTGGTGATCAAGTCTAAATAACGCTGGCGATAGCGCGTTTCTTGATCCGATAAACCGTGGAATTTCTCAGGCAGTGGGCGCAGCGCCTTAGTCAGCAATTGGAAGTTATCCATGCTCACGTATAAGTCGCCTTTGCCAGACTTGTGCAACACACCGGTCACGCCAACGATATCGCCGATATCTAAGCCAATGTATTGGTCTTTAATGATGGTTTGCGCATCTTTAGTGGTATAAGCCTGAATGCGACCGCTCATGTCTTGCAGCACTAAAAACGGACCGCGTTTGGCCATAATACGGCCACCCACAGACACGGTTTTATTCAGCTCAACTAAGGCTTCTTTATCCAGCTGACCAAACTCGTTTTCCAAGTCCGCAGCCAAATGTTCGCGCACAAAGGTATTAGGGTGGCCATTGGCCGGACACGTTTTGCGAATGTGATCAAGCTTGGCACGGCGCTCGGCGATCAGCTTATTTTCGTCTTGTACTTGCTCTGTCATGATTTGCCTTTATATAAACTGCTTAGAGTCCGGACTTGAGGCTGGCCTCAATAAATTTGTCTAGACCACCGTCGAGTACTGCCTGAGTGTTACTGGTTTCTACGCCAGTGCGTAAGTCTTTAATGCGCGAGTCGTCCAATACATAAGAGCGGATCTGACTGCCCCAGCCGATATCGGACTTACTGTCTTCCATCGCCTGCTTTTCTGCGTTTTGTTTTTGCAGCTCATATTCATAGAGCTTGGCTTTCAGCTGTTTCATCGCTTGATCGCGGTTTTTATGCTGCGAGCGGTCGTTCTGACATTGCACCACTATACCAGTGGGCTCGTGGGTTAACCGCACGGCAGAGTCGGTACGGTTTACGTGCTGACCACCGGCGCCCGAGGCGCGGTAAGTATCGACGCGGATCTCAGACGGGTTAATCTCTATTTGAATATTGTCGTCAATTTCTGGATACACAAACGCCGAGCAAAATGAAGTGTGGCGGCGGCCACCTGAGTCAAACGGCGACTTGCGTACTAAACGGTGCACGCCAGACTCGGTGCGTAACCAGCCAAAGGCATAATCACCGCTGAATTTTACGGTGGCGGATTTCACACCGGCCACATCACCATCGGAAAGTTCGATTATTTCGGTTTTAAAGCCACGGGCTTCGCCCCAACGCAAATACATGCGCAGTACCATGTTGCACCAATCTTGGGCTTCGGTACCGCCGGAGCCTGATTGCAAGTCGAGGTAGCAATCGTTGGCGTCGTGTTCACCGGAAAACATGCGGTGAAACTCCAGATCAACCAGCTTCTTATCCAACACTTCTACGTCGCGCTGCGCTTCAATAAAGGTTTCTTCGTCATCTTCTTCTTTCGCCAGCTCGACTAGCTCGGCGATATCGACGATGCCACGCTCTAACTCATCTAAGGTTTCGACCACAGTTTCTAGTGCCGATCTTTCTTTACCCAGTGCTTGGGCACGCTCGGGCTGATTCCATACACCTGGCTGCTCTAGCTCGGCATTTACCTCTTCTAGACGCTCTTTCTTGGCGTCATAGTCAAAGGTACCCCCTAAGAAGCTGAGTCCGTTCGGACAGCTCCTTAAGTTTATTATTCACAGGGTTAACTTCTAACATGGGTCTAATAACTCTCTGTTGAACTGAGTGATAGTACTGAGTAAGTGTACTGAATATTGAACTGGTTATGTATGGCGAGGCCATCATCAAGAGCCTAATTCTACCGAAAGCTGACCACAAACGCAGTAGTCAATGGCGACATTTTGCCCCACCCACCAGATTAAAGTTCAGTTAAAGTTTCACTGGTAGCGGTCGATATTGTAATTTCCAACTTCTACAAGATATACCAAATGAATAACCTAAAATTAAAGCATAAGATTCTACTCAGTTTCATCGTAGCCATTACCATTATCGTCGCCGCACTGAGTAGCGTCAGTTTTCATAATCTAAAAACACAACTTTACCTAGAAAACACTATTTTGGTTGCCAGCTTGAGCGAGGTCGAAGGCGAAAAGATTCAAAGCTGGTTTGATATACGACAGAGTATTTTGGCCGCTGCAGGTAAAAAATATGACGAAGCACCCTTACTCGCACTGCAACAGGCGCAAGAAGCGGGCGATTTTGCCCTGAGCTTCTTTGGCAGTAAAGACGGTGTCATGCAAGACCACGATCCCAACATAGATCGCACCGGTTTCGACCCCAGAACTCGTTCTTGGTACCAGCAAGCTGTGCAAAAAAACGGCGCTATTGCTACCGCGCCTTATGAAGATGCGGCAGGCTTTGGCACTGTCGTATCGCTAGCCGCGCCCGTGGTAACTAACGGCCAATTCACTGGCGTACTGGGGGCCGCTGTAGGCATTAAAGATTTAATCAGTGACATTAATGCGATTAAGCTGCCGGCTGAAGGTTATGCCATGTTGCTGAGCCGCGATGGCACTGTTATTGCCTATCATGATGCGTCGCTTATTTTACAACCGGCCACTCGCATTAATGACGAAATTACCGTCGCCAATCAAAGTCTGTGGGAAAAGAGCGAAGATTTATTTGAGGTTAAGCTAAAAGACCAGCATAAACTGGTTTACAGCCAAGCCATACCCGGCACAGATTGGCAGCTGCTGATGGTGCTAGACAAAGCCGCCTTAGAAGCCCCGCTCAAGCCCATGTTATTGCAGCAAATAGGCATCGCCACCTTAGTGGTGATTGTCGCCGCCGTGCTGATCAGCCTGTTGGTGCAATGGCTGTTAGTGCCTTTATTACGCGTGTCTCAAGCCTTGGAGCAAATTGCCGGTGGTCGAGGTGATTTAACCCGTCGTATCCAGATTCAAAGCCAAGATGAAGTGGGCATGTTAGCCACCAACTTTAACCGCTTTGTGGCTAGCCAAGCCGAACTGATCGGCCAAATTCGTAGCCAAGCCGAATATTTAGGCAGCAACGCAGAACAAGCTTCGGTGCGGGCCAATCAAACCGTGACCGAGCTGGGGCGTCAGCAACAAGAAGTGAACATGGTGGCTACTGCTGTCACCGAAATGGCCTCCGCCACCCATGAAATTGCCCATAGCGCCGAACAAACGGCGGCAGCGGCTCAGCAATCAAGTAACAGTACTGCTCTGGGTAAACAGCAGGTGAATAAAACCCGCGACTCTATTCAGTTGTTATCTCAAGAAATGGTACAGGCGGCAGAGGTGGTGCAACGCCTCGACTTGCACGCTAAAAACATTTCCAACGTGTTATCAACCATTCAAGGCATCGCCGACCAAACCAATTTGTTGGCACTCAACGCGGCCATTGAAGCGGCACGCGCCGGCGAGCAAGGCCGCGGTTTTGCGGTAGTAGCGGACGAAGTGCGGGTGTTATCACAACGCACCCATGCATCAACCGAAGAGATCCAATCCACCATCACTAACCTACAAAAAGCCACCAAAGAAGCAGTACAGCTGATGGACACCAGCCGTAACCTGGCCGAGTTGAGCGTGGAAGATGCAGAAGCGGCGGCCGAAGTATTAACCGAGATCACCACGGCCGTGAGCCTGATCTCCGATATGGCCAGCCAAATTGCGACCGCTGCCGAAGAGCAAAGCCAAGTGACGAGCGAGATCACCCAAAACACCACGACCATTAAAGATGTGGCCGATGAGCTCGCTGCAGACGCCGCCAAATCATTGACCCAGTCTAAAGATTTGTATGATCAGGCCGGTAAATTAAACGGCTTAGTGAGCACTTTTATTCTTAACTAAAACAGCTTTCAGTCACACCATTAAACCATAAAAAATAGGGAGCAAATTTGCTCCCTATTTTGATCATGCATCCCACAGCTTAGCCCCCTAGTTTTACCGAAAGCTGGCCCCAAACGGGGTAGTCAATGGGGACATTTCTCCCCATCCACCAGATTAAAATTCAGTTAAAGTTTTATTGCTAGCGGTCGATATTACAATCACCCCCTTTCTCAAGATATTCAAAATGAATAGCCTAAAATTAAAGCATAAGATTCTGCTCAGTTTCATCGTAGCCATTACCATTACCGTCGCCGCACTGAGCACCATCAGTTTTCATAATCTAAAAACACGACTCTACCTCGACAGCACAACTTTGGTTGCCAGCTTGAGCGAGCACGAAGGCGAAAATATACAAAGCTGGTTTGATATACGCCAACGTATGTTGGCCGCCGCAGGTCAACAGTTTAACCAAGCGCCCTTGCCCGCACTGCAACAGGCACACAAAGCTGGCGATTTTGCCCTTAGCTACTTTGGCAGCAAAGACGGCGTCATGTATGACAGCGATCCCACCATAGATCGCACCGGTTACGACCCCAGAACTCGCCCTTGGTATCAGCAAGCTATACAAAAAAACGGCGCTATTGTTACCGCGCCTTATGAAGATGCGTCTGGCCTTGGCACTGTCGTATCGCTGGCCGCGCCCGTGATGATTAACGGTCAGCTCACCGGCGTAATGGGGGGGGATGTAGGTATCCGAGACTTAATCAGTGACATTAATGCGATTCAGCTGCCAGCTGAAGGTTATGCCATGTTGCTGAGCCGCGATGGCACTGTGATTGCGTATCACGATGCGTCGCTTATTTTACAACCTGCCAGTCGCATTGATGACGAAATTACCGTTGCCAATCAACATCTGTGGGAAAAGAGCGATGATTTATTTGAGGTTAAGCTAAAAGGCCAGCCTAAACTGGTTTACAGCCAAGCCGTTCCCGGCACAGATTGGCAGCTGCTGATGGTGCTCGACAAAGCCGCCTTAGAAGCGCCCCTCAAGCCCATGTTATTGCAGCAATTAGGCATAGCTACCTTAGTGGTGGTTGTCGCCGCCGTGCTGATCAGCCTGTTGGTGCAATGGCTGTTAGTGCCCTTATTACGCGTGTCTCAAGCCTTGGAGCAAATTGCCGGTGGTCGAGGTGATTTAACCCGCCGTATCCAGATTCAAAGCCAAGATGAAGTGGGCATGTTGGCCACCAACTTTAACCGCTTTGTGGCTAGCCAAGCCGAGCTGATCGGCCAAATTCGTCATCAAGCCGAATATTTAGGCAACAACGCAGAGCAAGCTTCGGTGCGGGCCAATCAAACCGTGACCGAGCTGGGGCGTCAGCAGCAAGAAGTGACCATGGTGGCTACTGCTGTCACCGAAATGGCCTCCGCCACCCATGAAATTGCCCATAGCGCCGAGCAAACGGCGGCCGCAGCTCAGCAATCAAGCAACAGTACCGCTCTGGGTAAACAACAGGTGAATAAAACCCGCGACTCTATTCA
>JAHLFI010000122.1 GCA_018883865.1 Candidatus Oceanisphaera merdipullorum | reverse complement strand
ATGTTGCCCACCAATATGCTTAAGCAACTGCAAGCCTTACCTCAACTGACTAAAGGGCTAGGTGACAAAGGTGCTCAGGTGATTGATACCAATAAGCCCACCTTAGTGAAGTTTTGGGCCAGCTGGTGCCCATTGTGCTTGAGCACACTCGCAGAAACCGAAAGCTGGGGCCGTGACCCCAAATTTGCCGATCTCAACCTAGTCACGCTGGCCAGCCCCGGTCACTTGGGTGAAAAAGAGGAGGCTAAATTTAGTGCTTGGTATGGGGTACTGCAAGCTGACTACCCAGAGCTTCCTGTATTGGTAGATACCTCTGGAGCGCTTATCAAACAACTTGGTTTGCAGGTTTACCCAAGCTGGGCGGTGCTAGATAAAAGCGGCAATTTAGTAGAGTTAGTGAAAGGCAATATGACGGAGAGCCAAGCCTATGCCTTGGCTGAACAGGCAACTAATAACTTTGCAACCTTAGCAAATAGCGCCGCTAAGCCCCCCTCGGTCGCTCTGGACGACAACCAAAATGAGGCCAAGATCGAGGCCATCAAGCAAAGAGACGGCGTTTACTACAACGACCAAGGGCAGGCCATCAATACTCGCACCATTTATTTGGCCGGCGGTTGTTTTTGGGGCGTAGAAGCCTACATGGAGCGTATTAATGGCGTGGTCGATGCGGTATCTGGCTACGCAAATGGCGGCTCGCCTAATCCCAGTTATGAGCAAGTGATTGGCGGCTCAGGTCATGCGGAGACGGTGAATGTTACCTATGATGTGGACAAAACCAATCTTGAAACGCTATTAAAATACTATTTTCGGGTAACTGATCCCACCAGCCTCAATAAACAGGGCAATGACCGCGGTGTGCAGTATAGAAGCGGCATTTATTACACAGAGGCAGCTGATAAAGCGGTGATTGAGGCCGTGATTAACGAGCAGCAGAGTAAATATAAACAAAAAATAGTGGTGGAAGCGCAGCCCCTAGATAACTTCTACTTAGCCGAAATGTATCATCAAGATTATTTAGCTAAAAATCCCAATGGTTATTGCCATGTCGATTTAAGCTTAGCGGATGACAAGCTTACCGACGATTCAGCGGCCACTGCAGATACCACTCCACTGAAGTCGAGTAACGGTAAGCCGAATAAGTTAGCCCCAGCTAATACGGTCGCGGAAGCGTTAGCGGCCAAACGTTACGCAGGCTTTGATAAGGATGCGCTTAAGAGCACCTTGACCCGAGAGCAGTACAACATCACTCAAAAATCGGGCACAGAGCGCGCCTACAGCCATGAATATGATAATTTATTTGCACCGGGAATTTATGTGGATGTAGTGAGCGGCGAGCCCTTGTTCTTATCCACCGATAAATACGACTCCCAATGCGGCTGGCCCAGCTTTACTCAGCCTATAGATAACCAAGTGATCACTGAGCATGAAGACAGAGCCTTTAATATGCTGCGAGTGGAAATTCGCTCCCGGGTGGCCGACTCGCATTTAGGCCATGTGTTTAATGATGGTCCTAAAGACAAAGGCGGCTTACGTTATTGCATCAATGGCGGCGCGCTGCAATTTATCCCGTTAGACCTCATGCCTCAGTCGGGTTATGGCGCCTTGGTGCCTTTGATCAAGAGTTAACCTTTCTAAATCCCAAAACTGAAAAAATAAAAAACGCTAAGGTTTTTCTTAGCGTTTTTTATTCATCTCATTCTAAAGGCAGTAAAAAACCGCCCTAAGAGCGTTTACGCTTAAATTTCTTACGAAATGCTTTGCCATGGCCCTTAAGACCGGTAAATTCAATTTTATCCACTTGGTTAATCAAGAGACCCAAGTCGTTCAGCATGGGTGTCATAAACTGATGATAACTAATGCGCTTTTCCGCAATCGCCTCCAGCTGAGACTCCCAATGGGCCGTCATATCTGGCAAGGCCATGATGCGCGGTAAAGATAAAATTAAGCGCCGCCCTACTTCAGTGGCATGGATCTCCTTACCTTTTTTAACTAAAAAATCCCGTTTAAACAGTAATTCGATAATGCCTGCTCGGGTGGCCTCAGTGCCCAAACCATCCGTGTCTCTTAATACTTTTTTGATCTCAGGATCCGACACATATCGGGCGATACCTGTCATGGCCGCCAATAAAGTCGCATCGGTGAAATGACGAGGCGGACTGGTCTGTTTTTCATCCAAGCGGCCATCCATACACTGTACGCCCTGCCCTTTCACCACCTTAGGTAATCGAATAGCGGAGAACTCTTCATCTTCGCCAGCAGATAAACCTTTTGACGAACGCTCAGGAAGAAGTGCCTTCCAACCTTTGCTGACTACTTCTTTTTGCCGGCTGATAAAAGCCCCACCTGCCACTTCAGTGTCTATCTGCTTTTCTTGGTATTGAAAAGACGGATAAAACTGCATCAAATATTGCCGAGCGACCAGCTCATAGATCTTTAACTCATCCGCCGATAGGCGGCTGCCATCCAGCCCACGGCTAGTCGGAATAATGGCGTGGTGAGCACCGACTTTAGCATCGTTCCAAGCTTTAGACTTAAGCGCGAGATCAGCCTCATCTACCGCCGTTTCGAGTAATGAGCAGGTTTTAGCAATCGCCTGCGTCACCCTATGCTTGTCCTGATAATGACCATTTGGCAAGTAACGACAATCGGATCGCGGATAGGTGATGAGTTTGTGTCGCTCATAAAGCTGCTGACAAATATCCAGCGTTTTTTGCGCCGTTAAATTAAAGCGCCTAGAGGCATCAATTTGCAGCGAAGATAAGTTGTAAGGCAAAGGCGGCACTTGTTTCTTTAGGCTCTCGGTGACGGCCGTCACCTGTCCCGCTTGACCCACGACTTTTTTCAGTACGGTTTCGGCGAGCTTTTTTAATAAGACTCGACTGTCTTCGTCCATATAGGGTTCGCAGGCAATACTGGGTTGCCACTTGGCGGTATAGGTTTCGTTATTGGCCGTATTAAGCGTAATAAACACCTCATAAAAAGGCTTAGTAACGAAATTTTCGATTTCCAGATCCCGATGCACGACTAGCCCTAAGATCGGCGTTTGTACTCGGCCTACCGACAATACGCCTTGATAGCCCGATGCCTGACCTTGCAAGGTGCATAGCCGTGTCATGTTAATACCATATAGCCAGTCCGCACGGGAGCGCGCCAAGGCAGACGTAGCCAGCGGGATAAAATCGCTATTAGGGCGCAGATCTTGTAAGGAGCGCTTAATGGCATCCGGGTTCATGTCGTTGATTAAACAGCGCTGGGCGGCGGCGCGTTTAGCCTTAGGCACCTTGCAGTAGTTAATGATCTCATCAACCAGTATTTGCCCAACCCTGTCCGGATCCCCCATATTCACCAGCATATCGGCTTGTTTAACCAACTTTTTGACTACGTTAAACTGCTTTTTGGTGGCGGCCTTAACGGTATGCTGCCAAACTTCCGGCACTATGGGCAGGTGCTCTTTACGCCATTTTTTATAGTCTGCATTATAAGCCTCGGGCTGTGCCTGCTCGAGTAAATGACCAATACACCAGGTCACCACATCACCATTGGCGGCGGTAATAAAACCATCGCCCTTTTGCTGTGGCTTAGGCAGTACATCCGCCACGGCACGGCCGACACTGGGCTTTTCAGCTATATACAGGATCACTTACTTTTTACACTCCCTTATTTGGCAATACGACGAGCATCTTGAGCCGCTTAATAATCATCCTGCAGTAAAAAATCATCCATGCATTCCACTAAATAAATCCAGTCGTCTTCAAGCACAGGTGTTACTGGGTCTTCGTCACCCTCGCCGTATTCTTGCCAATAAAAAGCCCGTAGCGCTAGCGGAAAGTCGCCGTAGTCTTCGGCCAAGGCGGACAGCGGACCAAACCACAAGATGCGGGTGAGATCCACGGTGAGATCGTTTAAGTATTCCGTTAACACCTCAGGATCGGGATATTGCTCAATCAATAAGGTAAAGCGCTCTTTAGCCGCCTCAACTTGTTCGGGTTCCAGCTCACCCAATTCGGCCACATAATTGAGGTAATCATTTAGCAAATACTCATAAGCATGCCCTTCGTCTTCGAGCCACTGACAACGAGTTTCTTTGCGGCTGATCACCGATAAGGCAACACCTTCATCGAGAAAACACAGTGCCCAAGCCTGACTATCCATTCGCTACTCCGCCGTATGCTGATAAGTGATATTGCTGATGACGCCAGTTTAGCCGAAGGAGGATGTGAGAGGAAACCTAGCCAGAGCTTCTCGATGCCTGAACATAAAAAACGGCCACTGGGGCCGTTAAATTACTTGTTTAGCACACGTCTAACTGGGCGTAACAACTTATCTCGGCGCCACCACAATAAACTCAAGCTGAGCAACAGATAAATAAGCGGCTGTATCCAACCCGACTTAACCGCCCACCAATAATGAATGGGAATTAAAATGGCGACCAAATAGACCCAATTATGCAAGCGCTGCCAAGCACTGCCTAAACGCCGTTGAATTTTTTGCAGCGAGGTTAAACTCAGCAACAAGAGTATTAACCAAGACAACATGCCCAACGTAATAAAGCCGCGCTTAATAATTTCACTACCAATCAGGCTCCAGCCCCATTGCAAGTCCAACCATAACCAAATCAGTAAATGCAAGCAGGCATAAGCAAAGCTCCACAGGCCAATAAGACGGCGCACCTTGATCAAAGGCGCACTTTTAAGCGCTTTAGCCAGCGGCGACACGCATAAGCTCAACAATAAAATGCGCAGCGCCCAATCACCTGTGTACTGGATCAACTCAGGGATAGGATCTGCGCTAAAGCGCCCAACCGAGAAGGCCCAAGGCAGCCACAACAGGGGCAGCATGGCCGCAAGATGCAGCAGTACCTTAAGGCCCGTTATGTGTTTCGGGCTTAATTTTATACGCAGTGCGTTCATCTAGTAGAACTTCCGCAAATCCATGCCTTGATAGAGGCTGGCCACTTCGTCTTCATAGCCGTTAAACATCAAGGTGGGCTGGCGTTCACTGCCAAATAAACCGCCCTCGGCGATAACACGCTCGGTCGCTTGGCTCCACCGCGGATGATCCACCTTAGGATTCACGTTGGCATAAAAACCGTACTCTTGCGCCGCTAATTTATTCCAAGTAGTGGGTGGTTGTTTATCGGTCAGATGAATATGTACGATCGACTTAATGCCTTTGAAGCCGTATTTCCACGGCAGCACCAAGCGTACTGGCGCGCCGTTTTGCGGCGGTAGCGTTTTGCCGTACATACCCACTGCAAGCAAGGCTAACGGATGCATGGCTTCGTCTAAGCGCAAGCCTTCCACATAAGGATACTCAATCCCGCCGCCCACAAAACGCGACGCTTGGCCGCGCATCTGTTTCGGGTCATAGAGGGTTTCAAAGGCTACATACTTTGCCTTGGAGTTAGGACTGGCGGCCTTGATGATGCTGGCTAACGGCACCCCCAACCAGGGGATGACCATAGACCAAGCTTCTACACAGCGATGGCGATATATACGCTCTTCTAACTGCTGCTTTTCCAGCCAAGCCCACACATCTATGGTTTGCGGTTTATCCACTTCCCCAGAAATAGTAATAGTCCACGGCTTAGTATTAAATTGTTGGGCATAGCGCGCTGGATCGGATTTGTCGGCACCAAACTCGTAGAAATTATTATAACTGGTGGCCACCCGTTCGGCGGTAGCTGGCATCTGCAGTTGATAGGCTTTTGGCTGGCTGAAGGTCAGCGGCTCTGTGCGGGCCACGGCCTCTTTCGCACCCTGAGCTTTATTTTCCGGCTCTTTACTTCCGAATAAGGAATCCAGAAAACTGGCACTGGCCGGTGCACTTAGCGCTGCCGCCCCCAGACCTAAACCAAGCCCTTGCACTATTTGGCGGCGTTGACGATACACAGATTCAGGGGTGACCTGACTCTCGCTTAAGTGAGATTTTTTCTTAATTTTTAGTCTCATATTAATTCCGTGGTGATCGTAAAAGATTAACGGCTACACACTAAGAGCGTACTCACCACGAAAAAATTTCATTGCTCTCGTTTTTCCTTATAGGCACTGGCCTCAATACCGTGGCGGCTGAGCAGCTTATAAAAATCCGTACGATTTCGTCCCGCCAAGCCAGCCGCTTGGCTAACGTTACCGTCTGTCATACGCAAAATTTTATGTAAATAAAGACGCTCAAACTCGGCTCGTGCCTCATTAAAGGTCGGAAAACGCTCACCGCTGTCCGCTAAAATGCCTTCTAGCAGCTGAGTGCTGATCACGGGCGCCGAGGCCATGGCCACCGCTTGCTCCACCACGTTAAGTAATTGACGCACATTACCCGGCCAATGTGCGGCAGCCAGCATGGCTAAGGCCTCGGGAGAGAAACCCGTCACCGGCGTTTGTTGGCGCGTTTTCAGTTGCTCCAGCGCTTGGCGCGCTAAC
Source organism: Candidatus Oceanisphaera merdipullorum (assembly GCA_018883865.1). Lineage (GTDB taxonomy): Bacteria > Pseudomonadota > Gammaproteobacteria > Enterobacterales > Aeromonadaceae > Oceanimonas > Oceanimonas merdipullorum. The sequence continues at coordinate 19,720 of JAHLFI010000122.1, read as the reverse complement.
AAAGGAATATCTTCCGGCCTCTGTTCAAGAGCCGGCAGTTGCAAGTTCATCACATTGAGGCGATAAAACAAGTCTTCGCGAAACTGCCCCTGCTCCATGGCGGTAACCAAGTCGCGACTGGTCGACGATAGGACTCGCACATCCGTGGCCACATTCTCACTCGCCCCCAAAGCTCGCACTTGCTGCTGCGCCAATACCTGTAGCAATTTACCTTGTAAAGCCAGGCTCAACTCTCCCACATCTTCTAACAGCACAGTGCCACCGGAGGCGGTAATAAAAATTCCCGGATGATCTGAGGTAGCGCCGGCAAAGGCGCCTTTTACGTGGCCAAATAGCTCAGACTCAAGCAATTGTTCGGTGATAGCCCCACAGTTTAGCGAGATAAAAGGATAATCTTGACGTGGGCTCGCATCATGCAGTGCCTCGGCCAACAACGCCTTTCCTGAACCAGAGGGGCCGGTCAGTAACACACTAATATCGAGCGGCGCTATACGCCGCGCCTGCTCCAACAAGGCAATCATGATAGGACTGCGGGTGTGCAATATTTGCTGCCAATCATCGACCACGGCGGGCAAGGATACGGCCAGAGCATGATTAATGGTTTTACGTAATTCTTCTTTATCAATCGGCTTAGTTAAGAAGCCAAATACGCCCGAGCGCGTGGCAGTAATGGCATCGGTGATAGAGCCGTGAGCCGTCATTATCACTACCGGCAGGCCCACGTGCAGACGCTGAATCCGCTCAAATAACGCCAAGCCATCCATACCATCCATACGCAAATCACTTAACACTAGGTCAGGCCGCTCTTGTTCTAACCATGTTAAGGCTTCGGCCCCGCTGCCCGCCGTAGACACGGCAAAGCCTTCACTTTTAAGCCGTAAACCCAACAGCTTCAGTAAGCTAACATCATCATCGACCAGTAATATTCTGGCTTTACGTTTCATCACAGTTACTCTTGAAATTTACGATCGTTGATCTGCTGATCGATACTGGCCAGCTCTTTCAGTTTTTGGGTCAAATTATTAATTTGCTGCTGACGATCCGCTAACTGACGCTGCTGCTGCAACATCTCTTGGTTGTAGCTTTGGTAGAGGCTTAATAACTGGCGCTCGGCCGTGGAAACCTTGGCTAAATGTTGTTGAAACAGCTGCTGTGCCTGCTGGCGTTGGCTATAACTGGCCTTAGGGTGGCTCAACCATACTGCGCGCTTTAGTTCCGCATGTGGGGTGTTTTTTAACGCCGCTACCGCCTGCTGGCGTTGCTGGTCATTGCTGTCCGACACTCTATCTGACAAGTCTAACCAAGCTTTAAGCTGAGTAGACTCATTAGGTACCTTAAGTTCAACCTCAGGCTCTGGCTGCTGATTAAAGGGAAACGGAAAAGGCAAGGTACAACCAGATAACATCAGCGCCAAGGTGGCGCCATACCATGCTTTATTCATGAGTGATTCCTTTGTCATTATAATTAGGCAGGCTAAGTTCAAAACAAACCAGCGCTGTTATTTTTGTATCCAAGATCAAGCGCCCGCCCATGCTTAAGGCCGCCTCACGCGCAATACTCAGTCCAATACCTGAGCCTTTCAATACACCTTTACGCACCTGATTGCCTTGTACGAAGGGCTCAAAAATACGGTCTTTATCTTGCTCAGGGATTGCCTGGCCGGTGTTAGCCACGGTTAATACATATTCAGCAGAAGGCCCCAGAGGCTGAGACGTGATTTGCAATACGCCGTCGACATCTGCGTAGTTCACGGCATTAGAGATCAAATTATCCAACACCAGTTTTAAACGGTGGCTATCTGCTAACGGTCGTTCATCACTGAGCGCCACACTCACCTGCAAATTTTTGTTTTCAATGGTCAGCTTGTGGGCCGCTAAGCTTTGCTCTAACAAAGGGCCCACCACCACCGGCTCTTCATAAACCTGCACTTGCTGAATGCGATTGTAATCCAGTAATTGCTCAATCAACTCTTGCAGGCGAAAGCTGTTCGATACTAATAGCTCGCAAATCTCTTCTTGTTCCTCGGTCAAAGGCCCAGTAACGCACTCAAGTAACAAATCAGCTCCTTCGCGCAAACTCGCCAACGGCGTTTTTAGCTCATGAGATAAATGGCGTAAAAATTGTAATTTTTGTGCTTCCAGCTCACGCAGTCGCAAGTGCAGCCACTGTAACTTGTCACCCAGCGCCACCAATTCGGCAGGGCCACGTATGGGCTTATTCTCCGGCGCATCGCCAGCACCTAGATTTAAAATTCTTTTTTCAAGTTGCCGCACTGGGCGAATAATCAGGTAGGTAAACAGCAAGGCCAGCAACAAACTGGCGCCCCCTAAGGCGGCACTCCACAGCCATAACTGCTGACGGATCAGCATCACATGATCGCGCTCTTGTTGAATGCGCTCATCGATTTGCGACCGCGTCAATTCATCAAGCGCCAAGGTAGCGCCACTAAAAGCATTGAAAATAACCACTCGGTCACGAATTTCATCGCTGCTGGCCTGAGCCAAGTCCACCAAATACAGCAACTGATGCTGCAAAGAAGTGCCCAACTCGCCACCATCAATGCTCAGCAGCAGTTGCTCAAGCTCTAATCGATAACGCTCTAATAATCGCAGATAAGAGAGTCTTATCTCGGGGCTTTCTAGCACCGCATATCGGCGAATAGCTCGCTCCATTTCTAACGCCAAATCATTCATATCCGTAGCGCGACGGGTGTCGACTACCGCGCTTTCTACGCCCGCTTGCGCCGATAATATCACTCCCCCTAAGCTACGGCCGTTCTGGATCACCAACAAAATGAGCGGCAGTAATACCAAGGTAAAGGCGACCAACACCAATCGGAGTAAGGAGCGAGGCACAAATCCTCTAGCGGCAGGGGACATACTAATCAGGCACTCATTTATGTAATGGGCCGTCAGGATAACAAAAATGGACATAAAGGCAGACAACTGAATATAAAACGGCTACTCCTTGAGTAGCCGTTCGCTAAAGCGCTTACTGAATCACTTATTTAAGCATTACAACAAACTGTGCTTATCTAATAATCGGTAAAGAGTAGCGCGAGAAATATTCAGCTGCTTGGCCACTGTGCTCACCTTACCCTGTGACTCATTCAATGCGCGAGCGAGAGCATCTCGTTCTGCTTCTTCACGAATCGCTTTCAAACATTCGCCCGCCGTGGGTGGTGGCCCTGACTCTATTTCTAAATCAATCGGTTGAATGTAGCGCCCAGAGGCCATGACGGACGCTCTTTGCACGCGGTTGAGCAACTCTCGCACATTACCCGACCAATTATGTTGCAACATGGCCACTTCAGCTTGCTCAGAAAAACTCAAACGGTGTGGGTTCTGTTGGTGCCCAAGAAAGTGGCGTGCCAGCATCAGAATATCGTTTCCACGCTGTCGCAAAGGAGGGATTTTCAAGCGGATAACATTCAGACGAAAGTACAAGTCTTCCCGAAATCGCCCCTCTTTTACAGCAGCTTCCAGATCTACGTGGGTAGCCGCAATAATACGCACATCCAAGTGCAGTGACTGATGTGATCCAACCCGCTCTATGGTTTTTTCTTGCAAGAAGCGCAATAAATTAACCTGTTCCTCTAACGGCAAATCGCCAATCTCATCGAGAAACAAAGAGCCCTTATGCGCCGCTTCAAACTTTCCAATCTTACGCTGCGTAGCGCCGGTAAAAGCCCCCTTTTCATGACCAAATAACTCCGACTGCACTAATTGTGCAGGCAAAGCGCCACAGTTCACCGCAATAAAGGGGCCATCAGCACAAGCAGACGCCGCATGTAGCTGTTGTGCGACAAGCTCTTTACCTGTGCCACTTTCCCCCGTGATTAACACGGGGAGCTGGCAAGTCGCAACCTTATGTAGCTGTTGCTTAAGGTGAAACATACTTTGACTTTGCCCTAATATGGACTCATTTGCTGCGATATCATTGGCCGCCAGCCGCTCAGTGGCACATAACTGGGCCATGCCGAGCGCATGGCCCAGCACAAATTTTAGGCGTGTAAAATCGGGCGGATTACTGTGGAAGTCGTAAAAATAATTCTTCAGTAAGTAACGTACTCCTGCATTATCCAACTTTTCCTTATTCACCATAGCGACCCAAAAAACCGCCGTATTAGCCCTGATAAAACTCTCGATAAAGTCGAGGTTGGTATGAGCACTGATCTCAATAATACCGACCTGCACGTCTTCCATTATAGACGGAGGTGGCGAGCTAGTTAGATGGCGGAACTGTCTAACATCCCAATTCATCGTTTTGATTTCATTAACAATGTCGTCATCGCTGTGACAGACAAATAATATGGGTTCCTGCTGTTGCCGGTAATTCATTCGCTATTCCCTGCTTGATGATGATGCCGGAGTGTTCTTAAGGCTAGTCGATAATGGTGGTAAGCAGCGATGGGTTAGGTATTTAGCTATAAAAAAAATTATTAATTTAAAAATAAAGAATAAGGTCTCAATTATGATACTCGAGGTTACGCCTGAGATTTTACGCAAGCCATTGATTGTAAAGAGATAATTTATTAACCCCCATAGTGCCACTCTCTTTTTTGAGACTAAAAAACATTCACAAATAAAATAAAACCTTAATAATCAACAACTTAAAAGTTGGCCTCGTTGTTGCAATGTAACTACTACAACAACAGGATAACTAGCGTTCAGGCCAAGCAGTGTAGAGAGCTAACTATCTCAACTCACATAAAGCAGGAGCAATACATGAACAACAACAATGCCCAATCAGTAGCCAATCTAAGCGTGAGCTACACTACCGCAGCCTTGTTATTCGTGTCTCTCAACACTGCAGCTCTCGAGCCTCACCAGGATCTCAACCTCATTGCACCTAATAGTCTAAACAACATCACTGGCATTATAGGTGTCAACACCGCAGCGGGTGATAATAATATCCAAACGAATAATAAAAGCATTGCCATAGGGCGAAACGCCCAAGCGGTGAGCAAGTCACAGCTTTCTACTCAAGCCTTAAATAACAACGGCGTAGCAAGTGTGCGCATTGAAGCCAACACACTGCAAAATGCTCAGGGCTTAATTGGTATTAACCAAGTAGCAGGCTCAAGCAACCTACAATTAAATGACTTAACGATTGCACTTGGTGAGAATTCACAAATAATTTCTGATATTTCACTGAGCGTTCGCCCTGCAACCGAAGCTAATTCAGCAGGCAGCGAAAACAATAATAATAAAAGTTTTTATTTAGACAAAAATTCATTGAAGGGTGCAACTGGCACCATTCAAATAAACCAAATTGCTGGAAATGGCAATATAGCAGTAAACCGGGTATCTATGCCCATTCAGTAAGCGATAGTGTTCACTGTGTTAATAACACAGCGCTCCTATTGTCAACTTTGTTGAAGTAAATAAAATCAAAATTGCTTTCAAGGAGAGAGACAATGAAAAAATTTATTATAGCCCCAGTAGCAGCCGTAGTTATGCTTGGTTTAAGTGGTGCAGCCTTTGCTCAAGCTGACGATGGGACGGGTGTAGATATCAATAAAGAAGTCGATGTGACTCTTGAAATGGGCTATGACGGATATGCGGACATTGGTGGCCGTATTGGTGTCAGTCAGTTAGGCATGGCGGTTATTAAAAACGTACAAGGCACCTCGAATAACGGCGTAGTAAACTTTCGTAATTCCAACGATGCTAATATTTCTGGCGAATCTGCAAACGGTTTAGCCGGTAATAGCGGCGTTAACGTGGCGGCTGGCGATAATAACGTTCAAGCAAATAGCACGGCGTTAACAGTGTTAGGTGTCAACGATGCCACTACGACCCCAGAAGAGCCAGGTAATGGTGGCGGAGAGCGCAGAGGCGGCGGCAATCACAACACTCCTACCGTCTGGGCTAAAGGCGCCTCCGTTGATGCTGAGATTGGCAATTCACAAATCTCAACAGCAAATGCGGTAACAAATAATGGTAACCATAATAATGGCAATATTTCTGGCGGCTCACTGAACGGTGCTGCAGGTAACTTAGGGGCGAACGTAGCCGCAGGTAACGGTAACGTACAAGCGAATAACTTCGCCGTCTCTTATGGTGAAAATGCCAACTTGGCCGTATCAACCGTTAATAATAACCAACTGACCACCGGTAACACTACCTTGAACAATAGCTTGTTGGATCAGTCCGAAGTCACCACTGCGGGCGTGACACTAACTGGCTCTGCTACCGGTAGCTACAACGGTACTAGCAACCAAACCAATGACGTTTACCCAGAAATCTGGGTTGGCGGAACTGCAGCCGGCAACCATGGCTCAGGCCAATCCTACTGGGGCCATGCTGATTTTGATGACAGCTCAACCTCAGGACAGGATGGACGATTTGAGTTTGCTGAAACTGGTACTATTGATTTAGGCACCATTTCTCTGGCCGGCACTGTAGACACGATTAACTTCACAGTAGGTCGCACTAACGTAAACAATGCGAACATCAGCGGCGGTTCTTTAAATAACGCTTCTGGTAACCTGGGTGTTAACGTAGCAGCAGGTACTAATAACCTGCAAAGCAACAGCTTGGCACTGAGTGTTGGTAACTTCTAATACCTCTCTAGACTCCGGAGCAATCCGGAGTCTTTTTATTTTTGCTGAGGGAACAGCAATGAGAATATTGTTAATTAGTGCTTTACTCTGTATTTCATATTCCACTATGGCTGCCAGTATTAATATGACAGGCGTAGTTTCAGGTGTAGGTGGAGCCAGCAAAAAAGTCATCAGCCTAGCAGAGCGCCGTTTTATTGGCGTAGAGCAACAGCAAACTGACTTTAGCTGTGGCGCCGCTTCTGTTGCTACTATATTAAAATATTCTTATAACATACCAACTAAAGAAAAATGGGTGATGGATGGCATGCTTGCCATGTCAGACCCAGAATTGGTCGCTAAATATGGTTTTTCTATGCTGGACATGAAGAACTACGTAGAAATGCTCGGTATGGAAGCGAAAGGCTTTAAAGTTAATGCCGAAGATATAAACCAACTCAGCATCCCTTCAATTGTGCTGCTTAATATTAAAGGCTTTCATCATTTTGTCGTGTTAAAAAAAATTGACAGTGAAAACCGTGTTTATCTAGCAGACCCAGCTTTAGGAAATACAATTATAGGAATGGATGAATTTTTATCTGGTTGGAACAATATTATCTTGGCTATTGTGGGTAAGGGATACGATAAACACTCCATTCTTGCAAACCCAGCACCGCCAGTAACGGCGCGAGGCAGAGACGGACGTTTTGTTCCTGTGTCTGATGCTGCATTAATGGAATTTGGCTTCAACTATAAGGATTTATTGTGAGGCGTTCATGAAAAAATCAATCGTGTTATTAACATTAGTATCCAGTATAGGTTTAGTAGAAGCAGCCGAGATATCAAATCCGTTTAATAGTGAAGTGGGCATACTCGTCAATGATGAAGTATTAGGTGCACAGCGCGGTAAATTTGTGGCCGGCCCTAAAAATCATTACTTTGGTATTGAATTTATTACTTCTATTGCCGGCCCTAATGGCACCATTATGACCAGCGGCATGCAGTTAAATGTAAATTTCAATCGTAATCAGCCTACCGTGAGTGTTAACCATTACGCAGATGAAGGATCTTTATCGACCGTCAGCGCTCAAAATAGTATGGATAGTGCACCTAATGGCAGTGGAGTGGTGCAGATAGCACAAATTGCGGGTAATGGTAACGCTGGGCTTAACGACCTTAGCTTTATGTCTGGCCAAATGCAGGTAAAAGGCTCGTCACTCACACAAGGTCAATATCAGCTAAGCTTACCCGATGGCTTAGTTCGTTATGATTTTAACAACAGTGGCCTAGGCATGTCGTACTCTTCTAATGACGGTAATCTTACGACGACTCAAATGCTGCGCGACAGCAATGGTAACCAAGGTTTGGTGCAACAATTGAGTATTGCTGACAATAGTAAGCTACTTTCTAATCAGGCTAAATTTTATATGGGCGATCAACTTAATGCCTCTACTGATTTAGCAGAAACCCTAAGGCAGCAATTACCTACAGGGATCAGGTAACTACCACGATTTAACCCGCAAGGAATGCGCATGAACAAAACAACAATAGCCTTGGCGATATTAGGCTGTTCTACTACGCTGGTGACGGCACAAGAAGCCTCTTCGGGACCCGACGAGGCTTTATTGCAACAGCAGATCGATAATTTGCGCCAGCAGCTCATCCAGCAAAATCAGCAGCTGCATCAACTACAAAACAGCCTCAGCACCAGCCAACAACAGTCGGTCGCACAAGAATCCGCCGGTCGTGTAAGCAGTGAACAACGCGAGCCAGTAAAGAGTGCTTCGACCGAAGGTCTATTGATAGAACAACACAACGTATTCGATAGAAAATTTAGCCTCGACTTTGGTTTAAGCTATGCCTACTACGATCGCAAACAGCTACTATTACGGGGGCTCAGCGTATTCAGTGCCATTTTCCTTGGCAAAATCGATACCGACCGTATTCGTTCCCATCAATGGACCGCCGACGTAACAGGTCGCTATACCTTTAACGACCGTTGGCAGGGTGAATTAAAGATTCCTTATGTCTACCGCTATATGGACTACACTGCTAGCCCAGATCCCAATAGAAAAGTCTTTGATAGTCTAAGCGATAGTAACATTGGTGATATTAGTGCCGCTGTTTATTATCGACTACTCACTGAAACTAATAACCGCCCTGACTTAGTCTGGAATTTTAGAGCCACTGCCCCTACCGGCCGCGACCCTTTTGGTATTCCCAATACTCCCAACAGTGGTGATAGCAATCTAGTAAATGTCCCCACACAACTCGCTACTGGCACCGGTTTGTGGGGTCTATCAACAGGCTTTTCGGCAGTGAAAACTGTGGACCCAGCTATTTTGTTTGCGAGTCTTGATTACACGCATTATTTAAAAGGCAGTTTCGATGATATTTCTGCCGGTCAAGGCCTACCCGGAGAGGTGCAATTAGGAGACTCTTTTGGTTACGGCCTAGGCATGGCATTTGCACTGAGTGAACGCTTAAGCCTATCGCTTAACTTTAACCAAAGCTTTAACAGTGAAGCAAAACAGGCCTTCGCAGGGGAAAGTCTAAATAAAGTTGAAAGCTCCAATGGCAACGCCGCCACTATGGGAATGGGCGTCACTTGGGCAATAGATGATAATTTATCTTTAGTTGTCAACTGGGCAGCAGGCCTCACCCCAGATGCGCCTGATTATGTGGTCGGGTTACGTCTCCCGTATCGATTTTAATCAATTTAAGACTTAGCACCCTGAGTGCATGGCTCTCTTTAGGTAATAAACCTAGCCTAATCGTATTCTTAAAGGCATTACACTAGTAACGGGCTGGCAGAGTAGCCTGGGGCAATATTTAAGTCTGCCCAGTATGCTAAATTGGCTTACCGAGCAAAGGAATGGCATACTCGGCTTAAAACAATAGTAAGGAGAATCGTCATGGTAATGGCAACGGTAAGCGAAATTATGCGGCGTAGTATACCGCTGCTAACGGCAGACATGTCGATCACACAAGCGCTGGATAAATTATTAGCGTCGGACTTAAGTGGTTTGCCAGTGGTGGATAGTCAGCGCAAAATCATTGGCTTTCTTTCTGAACAGGATTGTATCCCTAAACTGATTAATGCCAGCTACCACTGCGATAGCCGTGTAACGGTAAATGATTTGATGTTCAAAGAACCATTAACCGTCACACCCAATAGTGATGTATTCGAGCTGGCACGTTTAATGGATGGCGCCAAGCCAAAGATTTACCCTGTGATAGAAGACAATAAAGTGATCGGCATAGTAACTCGCCGTCAAGTGATGCAATTTTTGAACGCTCAGTTACAAAACTGCTCCATTAACTTTTAAGTTGTCTTGCTAAAAATAAAAACGGGAACCTTAGGGTTCCCGTTTTTTTTAACTGAGCTTTTTTGACTAACTTAAGTGCTCAGCAACCGCTAATTCGGCTTAAAGTATGCTGTCAATTGAGTCATGTAGCTCGGCAGGCCACACCCCACATTGCACCTGACCAATGTGCGATAACTGCAGCAACAACATGGCCAAGCGAGATTGACCAATACCGCCGCCCACGGTTTGTGGCAGCTCGCCGGCCAATAGCGCCTGATGCCATTCTTGCGTGGCTCTGTCTTCTTGGCCCGTCAGCGCCAGCTGATAACGTAGCGCTTCTTTATCGACGCGGATACCCATAGAAGAAAGCTCGAAAGCATTTTCTAAAATCGGGTTCCATACCAAGATATCACCGTTTAAACCGCATAGACCGTCTTTACCCGCGCTCGACCAGTCATCGTAATCTGGTGCACGCGTATCGTGGCTGTCGCCATGGCTTAACTGGCAACCAATACCGATTAAGAATACGGCGCCAAACTCTTTGGCGATGGCGCGCTCACGGCCTTTAGCATCTAAATCTGGGTAGCGCGTCAGCAGCTCTTCCGCGTGCAAGATATGGATTTGCTCGGGCAAGAAAGGCGTTAAGTCATATTGCTTAGCCGCCGCCATTTCGGTTTGCTTGATAGCATCGTAAATTTTGTTGACCACAGTCACCAAAAAGTCAGCGTTGCGGTCTTGTTCCAACATCACCAGCTCCCAGTCCCACTGATCCACATACACGGAGTGGATGGGGCTTAGGCTATCTTCATCTGGGCGCAATGCCTTCATGTTGGTATAAATGCCCTCACCCGCTTCAAATTCAAAGCGTGCCAAGGTGTGGCGTTTCCATTTAGCCAGCGAGTGCACCACTTCAAAAGTGGAGTCTGGAATCGCCTTCACCTTCACTTGCACCGCTTTTTCTGATCCAGACAGGTTATCTTGCATGCCATCGCCTAGGCGACTAAGAATCGGCGCTTGCACTTCCAATAGATTAAGCCGCTCTGCCAGTTGGTCGGCAAAATAATCCTTCACGAAACGGATCTGGCGTTGGCGTTCAATATAGGACTGCTTCATCTCATGCACCTAGGTTGCTAATGGGTTTTGTTGAATTCTCAGGCAAAATGCCATTTAGTTCAACATTAGATAGAAAAAATGCCGATGTTAATCTAGATTCAACAATTAAACGGCTTAATTTTACGGGATCTATAAAATATGCTGACAAAAGGCGACCCACATTATCAAATCGATAATTTAGATAAATCCATTCTCACGGCCTTGATGGACAATGCTCGCGCCCCTTACGCCGAGCTGGCCAAGCGGTTTGCGGTAAGTCCTGGCACCGTACATGTGCGGGTGGAGAAGATGAAGCAAGCGGGCATTATCGAAGGCACCCGCGTGCAAGTGAATTCAAAAAAGCTCGGTTATGATGTGTGCTGCTTTATCGGTATTATATTAAAAAGTGCCCGAGATTATCCCGCGGCGTTAGCCAAGCTAGAGCAGCTGGAAGAGGTGGTGGAGGCCTACTACACCACGGGCCAATACAATATTTTTATTAAGGTGATGACCCACTCCATCGACGAGTTGCAGCAGGTGTTAGTACATAGGCTACAAACCATAGATGAAATTCAATCCACCGAGACCCTAATCTCGCTGCAGCAGCCGATTGACAGAGATGTAGCGCCTTAGTCTGCGCCGTAAGACGTAAGACGTAAGAAAAATTTAGCCTTGGGTAATAAAAAAGCATCTAATCGCTTAGATGCTTTTTGGCTCGCTTCCAACAGGGGCTAAGGCTGGATTTGGCGCTACAGGTTTTCCCTTTACGCCTCACTCTTTAGACTTACTTTTTGCTCACAGCAGTCAGCTTATCTTGCAGCTTTTTGATATGCAGTTGCTTGAGCTTGTTATCAGCGTTAATTTTTTCGAGCGTCGCCGCCTTTAGCTCTGAATCGTCTATTTTCTCAGCTTTATGTTCAGCCATGAGCTTGCGCAGCAACATGCTTTGCTCAGCCGAGGCTAATCGTGCTTGATAGCTGGCAATAAATTGTGCTTTTAACTCTGGCGTCTCTAGCTTTTCTAACCGCTTCTCAAGATATTTATCGAAACGGCTCACGTCCATCATAACGCCATCCTTTCCATGATGACGCTGACCGTGAGCTCCGGATTTATGCATACTCTTATGGCTCATTTCAGCACTTTCTTTCATTGGGCCATATTTGCCATGGTGGGCCTTACCTTGTTCGGATTGCTGCTCAGCTACAGCGGGCTCCGCCAGTACCAAAGTAGGGGCCGCCAACAGGCTAGTAGCAAGTAATAAAGCGCTATATTTAATTTTCATCATAATGACCTCAACAGGAGTGGACCTGGATGTTATTAAAACAGCTAACTGTCAGCAAACTGTGTCAGATAACGCTTATCTTGTCACAAAGTGTGCCGTCACTTATACCCTCACTTATGTGTCGTAATCTATGCCGACAATGAGGCTTGTCATACTTTGACATTCTTTCTGCCTGCCGGCCTCTTATACTGGCACCATATTATAAGTAGCGGCAACAAGAGGAGCAGGCATGGAGCAGACTAAACAATTGCTGGTGGTGGATGATCACAGTGAAATCCGGGATTTGCTAACACGATTTTTAGAGCAGCACGGCTATCACGTGCAAGCCGTACCCGATGGTAATACGATGCGCCAGCATTTAGCCCATCACGCGCCTGACTTAATTATTCTCGACTTAATGTTGCCAGGAGACGATGGCTTAACCCTGTGCCGAGAGCTACGAGGCCAAGGTAATCAAGTGCCCATTATTATGCTCACGGCGGTCGGTGAAGAAACAGACCGCATCGTCGGCTTAGAAATGGGTGCCGATGATTACTTGCCAAAACCCTTTAATCCCCGTGAATTATTAGCCCGCATTAAAGCCGTGCTCAGGCGCCAATCCTTCATTGAGAGTCCAGCTAACGCGGCACAGGAATCTGCACACCTGTCCTTTGATCGCTGGTGCCTAGATTTAAACCGGCGTGAGTTGCGCGACGAGCAAGGCACCACCGTCAGCTTAAGCACCGCCGAATTTGATTTATTACGGGTATTTACCCAGCATCCGCATCACGTACTCAGCCGAGATCAACTGTTGGATCTCGCACGCGGCCGCGAAGCACAGGCATTTGATCGAGCCATTGACACTTTAGTCAGCCGGTTGCGCCGCAAGCTGGAGTTGGACTCCAAGCAGCCCCAACTGATTAAAACCATTTGGGGTGGCGGCTATATGCTAGTGGCAGACGTGCGTCATGGGGATTAAGCAGCTGCGTTTTTGGCTGAGCAGCCTCAGCGGCCAAGTGATCATGGTAGCCTTGCTGATTTTGGTGATCATCCAATTAGTGGGCATTCAGATTTATCGCATGGATCGTGAAGAAACGCTCGGTTTGGTGAACAGCCGCTTTACGCTACAACGCGTGGTTTCGGTCACGCACTTGCTCAATCAATCCCCCGAAAGCTTACACCCAGAGATATTGCGCGCCAGCCGCAGCGAAACATTACGCCTGCGTGTGGCCACACAAGCCAACACGCCTGAGATACGTAACCCTCATTTTGAGCGCATCGTACGCAGTAAGCTGGAATATCCCGAGTCGCTCGCCATTCAGATCAGTGCCGAGCGACATCCCATGCCGACGCCATGGTTTCAAGGCCCACAACAGCGCGATCAGCCGCTACCCGACCGCCGTCATCCGCGTAGGTATGCGGATATTCGCTTACAGGGCAGTATTCAGTTGGAAGATGGCCGGTGGCTGGATTTTACCTCGCTACGCGACAACGAAATCCCCAGCTGGTCGGTGAAAGCCGTGTTGTCTTTTGTACTATTGGCAGCCTTACTCGCGGGCTTGATGATCTGGCTATTGCAACGCACTACTCGGCCCTTAAAGCAGCTGGCTCAGCAGGCAGAACGCCTAGGACGGGGCGATAAGCCTGAGCCCATTAGCGAAAGTGGCCCCCGAGAAATACGCGACACTCTCACCGCTTTTAACCGTATGCAAGACCGACTCGACCGCTTTGTCTCGGATCGCACCCGTATGCTGGCCGCGATTTCTCATGATTTACGCACCCCTATTACGACTTTACAGCTGCGCTGCGAATTTCTGCCAGAAAGCGAAGATAAGCAAAAAATACAGCAGAGCTTAATCATCATGGAGCAAATGCTCAGTGCCACTTTGCAATTTGCCCGCGAAGACGGCTTATCTGAACCAATGCGCAATTTAGACTTACCCAGCTTGCTGCAAAGCCTGTGTGATGACTTACAAGACAACGGTCATGATGTCAGCTTAGTGGCACAAACTGCGGTTATTTATCGCGGACGCGCCATGGCACTACGCCGAGCTTTGCAAAACTTACTCGATAATGGCGTTAAATATGGCGGCAAAGTAGAGGCCGTGCTCGAGGTCACGCCCACACAGATAGAGATCCGGATCCGCGACTTTGGTTCCGGCATACCCGCAGAGCAATTAGAAGAAGTCTTTAAACCCTTCATGCGGCTGGATTCGGCTCGAAATATAGAAGATGGCAGTATCGGCTTAGGACTTGCCATAGCGCGCACCTTGATCCACCAACATGGCGGACAGTTGTTGCTCAGTAACCATCCGCAAGGGGGCTTACTGGCACAAATTTTTTTACCACGCTAAGCGCATTTACACTTAGAGTGAAAATTCCTACATTGGTCATCTCACTCTAATTCTCACAAGGACAAGATGTCATGAAAGACGAAACGCTCGCGGTTCATTACGGCTATACCACGGATCCCACCACTAAATCCGTGGCCGTGCCTATTTATCAAACCGTAGCTTACGAATTTGACAGTGCCCAACACGGTGCTGATTTATTCAATTTAGCGGTGCCCGGCAATATCTATACCCGCATCATGAACCCGACTAACGATGTAATTGAGCAGCGCGTGGCCGCGCTTGAAGGCGGAATCGCCGGTCTTGCAGTATCCGCAGGCAGTGCTGCGATTCATTACGCCTTGATTAACTTGGCCCAAAACGGCGACAACATAGTCACCACGCCCCAGCTCTATGGCGGCACCTATACCTTGTTTGCGCATATGCTGCCGAGCATGGGTATTGAAGTACGTTTTGCCGAAGACGCCAGCCCTGAAGCCATAGCTAAGCTGATTGATGATAGGACTAAGGCGGTATTTTGCGAAAGTATTGGTAATCCAGCCGGCAACGTCACCGACCTACAAGGCTTAGCTGATGCGGCCCACGCTCAAGGCGTGCCGTTAGTGGTGGACAACACAGTCGCGAGCCCAATGCTATGTAAACCCATCGAATTTGGTGCCGATATTGTGGTGCACTCCCTGACCAAATACATAGGCGGCCACGGTAACTCGCTAGGCGGTATGATTGTCGACAGCGGCAAGTTTGATTGGGCTCAGCATAAAACCCGTTTCCCGCAATTTAACAATCCTGAGCCCGCCTATCATGGCGTTGTGTATACCGAATCCTTTGGTGCAGCCGCCTTTATTGCTCGCGCCCGTACCGTGCCGCTGCGCAACACCGGCAGCACCTTATCTCCCATGAACACCTTCTTGCTGCTGCAGGGCCTAGAAACCCTGCCGCTACGCATGGAGCGCCATGTGGAGAACACATTTAGGGTGGCCGAGTTTTTACAAGCTCATGACCAAGTCGCTTGGGTTAACTATGCGGGCTTAAAAGGCCATCCGGACTATGAGCGTGCTCAGCGCTACATGAAAGGTAAGCCGTCGGCCATTTTATCCTTTGGTCTTCAAGGCGGTTATGAAGCGGGCGTGCGTTTTTACGATGCTCTAGCTCTGATCAAGCGCTTAGTGAATATCGGTGATACGCGTTCATTGGCCTGTCACCCAGCATCGACCACTCATCGCCAAATGAGCGAAGCCGAGCAAGCACAAGCCGGCGTGAAAGCAGAGATGATCCGCTTATCAATCGGCATCGAGCATATCGACGATATTATTGCTGATCTCGCGCAAGCGCTGATAGCCTAATTAATCGTAAGGAGTGAGGCGAAAAAAAGCTGCACTCATTCAGTCATAGGCTTTAAGCAACACTTAGCGGCGTATTAAATAAAAAGCCCCGTAACCTAGGTTACGGGGCTTTTACTTGATCAGGATATGTAAAATCGCCTATCAAATTATTAGTAACTTAAGCGGGCACTGTTATTTGCGGACGCACACCTAAGCTGTGGCAAATCGCATAAGTCAGATCTGAGCGATTCAGTGTATAGAAGTGGAAATCTTTCACACCTTCTTGGCTCAGTACGCGTACCTGGTCCATAGCAATACTGGCGCCAACTAAATTGCGGGTATTCTGATCGTTTTCCAAGCCTTGGAAGCGTTGATGCATCCAGTTTGGAATACGTACATTAGAAAATCCTGCAAACTTCAACAAGGTCTGATAGTTAGACACCGGCAAGATACCAGGTACTATTTCAGTATCTATGCCGATGGTTACGCAACGGTCGCGAAAGCGTAAGTAAGACTCTACATCAAAAAAGAACTGAGTAATCGCGCGGTTAGCACCCGCATCAATCTTGCGCTTCAAGCTAAGCAAGTCGGCCTGCGCGCTCTTTGCTTCTGGATGAACTTCTGGATATGCCGCCACCGAAATATCAAAGTCGGCTTCTTCTTTGAGCAGCCTTACTAAGTCTTCTGCATACATGTCTGGCTTGGCTAGCCCTTCGGGTAAATCACCACGCAGTGCCACAATAGAACGAATACCGCTATTCCAGTAATCTTTAGCAATGTCACGTAATTCGCTACGGCTGGCGTCGATACAAGTCAGGTGCGGAACGGCAATCAGGCCCGTTTTTTCCTGAATGTCTTTGATAACCTTATGTGTTCTGTCTCGAGTGCCAGAGTTTGCACCGTAAGTAACAGAGACAAACTTGGGAGCCAAAGTACTGAGTCGGTCAATAGAGTCCCATAAGGTTTGCTCCATCTGTTCACTGTTCGGCGGAAAAAACTCAAATGAGACATTAATATCGCCATTTAGCTCAGCCATTGTCTGATTCAGCGCTTCAACATGACGCGCGCTATGAAAACCCATGTTTATCTCCTGACAACTTAAATTAAAACGATTCTTCTATGCCTCGGCTGGTATAGGTTTACGCAACTCTTGAGTAGCAGTAAACATGTTGGCCAAAACGATACGAGCATCTTCCCAGTTACGCGTCTTCAAGCCGCAGTCTGGTTCCACCCAGAGAGACTCTTTTGACAAACACTCAACGGCTTTTTCGATCAACTTAACCATTTCTGCCACCGTCGTCGTACGTGGTGAATGGATCTCGTCTACGCTACGCCAAGTCAATCTCATTGGTGCAGACGAAGTCACGGAATACCTCCAGCAGTGGCATCTAGCAGTGTGATGCTTTAATAGTGATCACGTCCGCCTCTAAGCGAGCAATTGATTCGATAATTTCGTTGGCCTCAGAATAACACATCTACGTGTGGATCTGAGCACTGTCCGTGGCTAGCGAAGCACTTAAACGAAGGCTGTTTCGGCAGTGTTAGATCAGGGAAGTCCAAAAAAGGGCACAAAAAAGGGCAGATCCTAAGATGTGCCCTAATATTGCGAGAAGTTACAGCTGGCAGAAGACGACGTAATTAGAAACGATAGCCTAAGCCCACCATCAAACCGATCGGATTAATTTTCGCCTTATCGACAAAAGTCCCATCTACAGTAACGTCGGATTCAATATTCATATACCAAATTGAACCGTTAACAAATAAATTTTCGGTTACAGCCATATCTAAACCGGCCTGAGCGGCTAATCCCCAAGAATTCTCAACATCTACTTTAGCGCCCTTAAGCCCATCACCTTTTTCATCAAAGAAAAATGTGTAGTTAATACCAGCACCCACATAAGGACGCACTTTACTCTGTGCATTACCGAAATAGTATTGAGCCATCAGAGTAGGCGGTAGGTGCTTAACTTTAGCGACTTCATTGCCACCTAGATCTACGCTGTGGGAGAAAGGCGTAGCGCCCAATAATTCAACGCCCCAATTATCTGTCAGCAAGTAAGAGGCAGTGAAGCCAAATTGAGTATCAGATTGGACGTCTAACACGTCACCTGAATCGGTAGAAGGGCTAACCATAATAGCACCGCCACGAACTAAAACATCGCCAGCCTGGTGAGCAAAAGCAGAAGGAGCCAATAAGGCCGCGGCAACCAATAGGGAAACTTTTTTCATGCTTTATCCTTAATTTATTATGGTGTTGTCTAACTAATTGGTATCAGTTTGCCTCAGCCGTTAGAGACTGTTTTTGATTTAACGCAAGCTTGGTGTCGAAAACTTGCTTATCTCCGAACTTTTGCTATCAATAAAAAATAGCTAGGTTGACGACTAGCTATAAGGGGCGTCTTAGGGTATATCTTAGGTATCGAGATCAGGCAGCGCTTTTAGCGTTGCCTGCTTTTTTATGGAGGTTTATATGGCTCAGTTGCCACCTATTACTATATCTACCCTAGATCTAGTACGGCTAGAAGCCTTGCTAGAGAAACAGCCCGAGTCCGACGCCGTCACGCGGCTAGAAAACGAGCTTGATCGCGCTAAAGTGGTTCCTCCTACCGAGGTACCAGATAATATAGTGACAATGAACTCCACTATTACCTTTGCCATGGCGACCGGTAAAGAAACCTTTACCAAAACACTGTGTTACCCAAAAGATATGGACAGCAGCAACAATAAAATATCGGTACTGGCTCCCATAGGAGCGGCACTGCTTGGGTTAAGCGTTGGTCAAAGCATAGAGTGGCCAGCTCCCAATGGTAAAGCGATGCAGGTCAGCATTACTGCCGTCGACTATCAGCCTGAGCGTGCTGGTGATTATCAAGCATAAATAGAAAAAGGCGCATATTTGCGCCTTTTTCTATTTATGCTTCCTAACAAAAATTCTCTTATCACTGGCCCGATTTTTATTATCATCACGGAACCAATTTGAGTTCATTCATTACTAGTGTGTTATTTGCGTTATCGATTACAGGCCCTATTTGCCTACTGCTAGTACTAGGTTTTACCTTACGTCGCAGTCAGATAATGAGCGAAGGCTTTGTTGATGGCGCTAGTCGCTTAGTTTTTAATATTGCCCTACCTATGCTGTTATTTACCAGCATAGCGCAAACCAATTTCAGCCAAATAACCAGCTTCAAACTTATTGGCTATGGTATTAGCGCCACGCTCATCGCGTTTGCATTACTCGAATGGTGGGCCAGTCGCGCTATCGATAACAAGCGTTTGCGCGGCATAGTGGTACAAGGCGCGTTTCGCGCTAACATGGCCATTGTAGGGCTAGCATATGTCAACAACGCTTATGGTGCCCAAGGCGTAGCAGCCGCAGCCATGTATGTAGCCTGCCTGACGATTCTATTTAACGTGCTAGCAGTTATCTCCCTTAGCCGCAGCCTTAATCAAGATGAAGCGCCAAGCTTAAGCCAAGTAGCGAAAGGCATAGCTAAGAACCCACTCATTATCGGTATACTTGCCGCGCTACCCTTCGCCGCCACTCACTGGTCAGTGCCTGATATTTTTATGCAAACCGGCCAATATCTAGCCCAAATGACACTACCATTGGCACTGTTATCTACCGGAGCTAGTCTTAGGCTCGGAGGCCATCAAGAAGCAACCACCCTGCTAACCACAGTGACCATATTGCGATTATTAATAATCCCCACCTTTATGACACTCGGTGGTTACCTGATTGGCTTTAGGGATATGGAGCTAACCATTCTATTCCTCATTAACGCCGCTCCTACTGCTGCTGCCAGTTATGTCATGGTACGCGCCATGGGCGGCAATGCAGTGCT
>JAHLFI010000121.1 GCA_018883865.1 Candidatus Oceanisphaera merdipullorum | reverse complement strand
GCGACTTAAGCAAAAATTAGCGTTCCGTGCCTTCGTGACTTTCAGCTTGAGCCCGCTCAAGCTGACTTTTTTCTATGACGGTAACCCTAGGAAAACGCGCCGCATATGGTTGGTTTTGACCTAGTGGCGTTATCTAATACTCGCCATAGATGTAGGCTCCCGCCATCATTGAGGACTATCTATAGCTACGCTTACATACGCGTATTTAAACGCAACATTTCCGGGAGTAATGCGGCCGGACAAATCCTTTCTCTTATTTCTCTATATTGTCGCCTATGGCTTCACCTGTCGCGTCGATAACCTTGCTAGACGGGAACTTGTAGGACGCAAAGCGAACAGCAAGAACAGACAAAGCCAAAAAGAATATTCCACCGCACACATAAAGTAGGCCAACATCTGGCTCTTTATGGTGAGATACGTCACCAATTAGATAGCGAGTCAGAGCGGTAATAGCAACGTATAGCAGAAATCGAATTGGGAGATGGTTGGTTTTAAAATAGATACCTACCATTGCACCTAATTCAAGATAGATAAACAGCAACAGAATATCATCGACGCTGACACTGCCTTTTTCAATCATGCCCAAGAATGCCATTATTGAGGCACACGCGGTTACGCCACCAATCGCGAATAATCCTAAATAGTGGAATCCCTCGACCAAAAAATTGCCAATCGAATTTGCTTGCTTGTGCATTCGTTCCCGACTTTTCTCTACCCATTTCATAGGACGTCTCCCCCGAAAAATCTAATGATGCCAGAGCACCTAAGCTAAAATGTTGCTAGATTGTGTTAATGTTGGTTTTTGGGACTTAAAGTAAATGTCGAGCATGGCGCCGAATTCAAGATAAATAAACAACAATAAAATATCATTGAGAGCAGCCTTACCTTTGGTAAGCATGACGATGGCGGCCAGAGTGCCGGCCCGCATCGTTATGCCGCCTATGGTAGACAAAGCTAAATAATGAAACACCTCTACTAATCGATTGCCTACTGACTCAGCCGAGAGAAGTAATTTGCTGCATAATCGATTCGCGAGGTTATTTGTCACTGTGTTTATCCTGTCTGCTGTGCCAAGCCTAGTAGGTGAAAGAAGCAGTAAGGGTGTTTTTATTCGGATACCGCTCTGTAGCGAGAAAAAGGGCGATAAAATGCCTACGTCAATTGCTCATTACAGTGATGGATAAATAATAGCTGGCTCACTGCGTGCTGTGGGCTTTTACGTTTTAATCAGTAAAACAAGAGTCGTGGCAGGAGAGGGAATAAATGATGTGTAGCAACTTAAATATGCCTTTAATGAAGGTATTAGTCATGGCATTAGTCATGGCTTGTGCCCTGCCTACTCAGGCGCAGGATGAGTCGCGTTTTGTTCGCAGTGTGGCGCTGCCAAGTGGTCAGACTGTGGTGGTGGCAGAAGGGGATTTAGAAGCGCGCTCTATTGGCAGCTTCAGTGTGCGCCTTTATGAGGCTGCAGCGCCGGCGGATGCGACTACTTTTTTTGTGGATGGGCTGATTTGCGCACGAGATGGCACCCTAGAACAAGTGATATTGGCGGATGTGCAGGGGGATACCCAGCCGGAAATCCTCGTGTTGGCTCGCTCTGCAGGCAGTGGCAGTTACCAGGCGGCTTATGCCTTTGCCATTGTGTTGACCGATGACCGCCCTCAGCTGAAGTTGGTCGGCCAGCTTGAAGGCATGCCCGCAACGGAAGATGCGGTGCAAGCATTGCGTCAGTCGTTAACCGTGCAGTGAGGTGTGCCGCCACAGAGCTCACGACCTGAGAAATTCGCAGCTTGGCTACATGACTAATTTAAAACAGCACTGCCAATTAAAGAGTACGGAACATCAAAGGAGAAGCAGATGGCTAATCCAGATGCGACCCACTCGTCTTTTTTGCCGAGGGCCTATGTTGAATGGCCGTATGTCCATGGGACAGAGCGGTATTCTCGACAGGCAGTGTTTACGCAAACCGGTTATTGGGGCTATGACTTAATGGGGCTGAATAAGCAGCAAGTGATTAATGATGTGTTGCCGCTCGACGAAATTTAACCTTGTCGTGCCAAACAGAGATCGCCTCGGTATGAACGCTGTGACTTCTGTGTACGGAAGCACACGGCAGCGTCGTCCTTGAGCAGTAGGCAGATTAGCCCGCACCTTCATCATTGACCTACTACAGTGCTTACAGGCGTGCCTAAATCAGATGTCACACACGACCGCAATAAGGAATAAGCCCATGAAGCTAGCACCATCAACAAGACCACAACAGTCAACAAAGCCAAGCGCCACCATAAGACGAGGAGCCAGCATACTGGCACTGGCACTGGCATGTATATTCACGCTAACCGGTTGTGACAAGGCCCCGACCGCAGATGAGCAAGTGGCTGCGGCGATCGCCAAATTTACTGAGCAAGCGGATATTGACTATCAACATGGTTTTTTCGACTTAAATCGTGACGGTGTGGAGGATGCCTTGGTGTTGCTCTCCGGCAGCGACTGGTGCGGTTCGAAAGGCTGTACGCTGGTAGTGCTTGAGGGCCAAGTGTTAAACCCAGAAAATATGTCTCCCAGTTTTAACGTTATCTCCCAAAGCACAGTCACACGCCCACCCATAGGCGTGGCCGCCTCTGCAAGCCAGAATTGGCATGACTTAATCGTGTACAGTGGGGGAGAAGAAAAAATCCTGCAATCTGATGGTCAGCATTATCCGCACAATGCCGCTACGCAGCCCACAGCCAGCGTTATTCAGCTGGATGGTGTCAAGATAGTGTTGCCCTAATCTAAGCTGGCTAGCCTAACGATCACTCATAGCTAATAACCCATAGCCAATAACAAGGACGAATAACCATGACAGCGTTATTGACAAAAACAGTAACTAAAAATGAGGCGTTACTTAGAGTCATAGCGCACATGCCAACGTCGAGCCTTGGCGTATTAATTGATGATGAACTGGCGCTTAGCTTAAGCGCCGCGGATTTTATGCGCATCGCCGTGTATTTGGCACAAAAAAGTCTTGATGAGGGCGGCTGCCCGATCGGGGCTGTGATCGTCGACAATGACAGCGGCCTGATTGTTGGCAAGGGCCACAATACCTTGGTGCAAGAAAATCACCCTTATAACCACGGTGAAACCGCCGCCATTAAAGATGCGGGGCGGCGTGATTTTAGTCGCACTACCTTGTATACCAGTTTGAGCCCCTGTGTGGTGTGCGCGACTTTGCTCTATATGCGCGGCTTTAGCAAAGTCGTGGTGGGGGACGTGACCAATGCCTCGGGCACTGAAGCCTTGCTCCAAGAAAAGGGCGTGCAAGTAGAGATATTTGAAGATGCTCTGGGTGTTGCGCAATACGCCCGCTTTCGCCGCGAGCAGCCAGAGCAAGACTTAGAAGACTGGCAGGGCTTAAGTGCCGTGCAAAAAAGTGCCGTGCAAAAAGCGCGGCGCACACCCTCATGAGCACGGCGTCTGATCGTAGGGCGAGATCCAGAGAACGCGACTAGCGTCAGGTTGAGGTACGGTATTCATTGTGGGAGCGAATAGGCTATGGCAAGTCAAGAAGCAAAATTTAGCGTGCTACTTAACGAGTCGCCTTTTGAAGTGCGTGATTATGAACCGCTGGTGGTGGCGCAAACTCAGGTGAGCGGCGATTTTAGTGAAGTGGGTAAGCAGGCATTTGGCCGCTTGTTTCGCTATATTACCGGCCATAATCTCAGTCAGCAAAAAATCGCCATGACGGCTCCGGTGATCCAGCAACAAGAAAGCCCGAGCCAAGCAAGCGGCGACTGGTGGGTGAGTTTTATTATGCCAGCGGGGTCTCAATTAGTAGACATACCACAACCCAAAGACGCTAGCGTGCATTTACAAGAGGTTCCCGCACAGCACATGGCGGTAATCCGCTATTCGGGTAGCTGGAGTGAGGCAAGCTATAACGGCCATAAGCGTAAGCTTGTACGCTGGCTGCAAGACAAGGGTTATCAGGCAAGCGGCGAGGCTATTTGGGCCCGTTATAATCCGCCCTTTACGCTGTGGTTTTTGCGTCGCAATGAGGTGCTTATCCCCATCTTAATGCCCTCGGTTGACCAATAAGGCGAGTGTGCGAGGCCGGACATTGCGCCTTGGACGAGCAGCACTGGCGCCTACTTATAACGGAAAAGTAGAGAAACGCGCGACATGAGATCTAAAAAGGGTAGCCAACAGGCTACCCTTTTTGCTTTTTGACGCAGCTTAACGCCGGTTATTCAGGGGGCTGTGCTTACTGTTTTTGAGCTTACTGTTTCTGGACCAGTGCCGTACCCACGCCGTGGCGTTTGGACTCACTGACGGCGGTCACGGTGCCATCGGCATTAAAGATGATGCCGTTGGCGGCGCCTATTTGGTCGGTTTCGCTGAATTTATGGCCTTTGGCCTCTAAGAGTTTGGCGTGCTCGCTGTGGGGGAAGTCTAATAGGGTTTCTACCAGCGTGGTGTCGCCATTGCGTTGACTCAAGCGCGGTGCGTCTATGGCCTCACTCAGTGACATGCCCAGATCGATATGATTAACCATGGTTTGCAGCACTGTGGTGATAATGGTTGAGCCGCCCGGTGAGCCAATAGTGAAGGCGGGTTTATGGTCTTTCAACACTATAGTGGGGCTCATGCTGGAGCGCGGGCGTTTATAAGCTTCGGCTACGTTGGGGTGGGGCCCGCTAAAATCGAAGTCGGTGAGCTCGTTGTTTAGCAAAAATCCTCGACCCGGCACCACTATGCCGCTGCCACCCCAATCTTCAATGGTAAAGGTGTAGGCCACCACATTGCCTTCGCGGTCTGAGACGGCTAAGTGCGTGGTATGCCATGATTCTTGGCCGAGTTTGGCGCTTGCGGGACGCAGGGGCATGGACGGATCGTCTTGATGCAGAAACGGGTCGCCAGCGTCACTCTTTGTCAGCGCCGTGCCTGTCATCAACTTGGCGCGCGCGTTGGCATAGTCTTTCGATAGCAAACCAAGTGTTGGCACATCCGTGTATTCTGGGTCGGCCACATAGGCGTTGCGATCCGCAAAGGCTAAGCGCGAGGCTTGCAGATATAAGTGTTCTACCTCGGCGCGTGACATGTTTGCCAAATCAAAGGTTTCCAGCATATTCAACGCTTGGGCGATGGCGATACCACCACTGGAGGGGGGCGCCATGCCATATACATCGTAACCACGGTAGGTGGAATGTATGGGTTGGCGAATGCGCACCTCATAGTCTTTCAGATCATTTAGGCTCAGCTGGCCACTCAATACATTAGTGCCTTTTGTCACCGGTGGTTGATTAACAGCGGCCACAATTTCGGTGGCCAACTCGCCCTGATAAAAGGCGTTAGCGCCGTCCTTAGCCAATAGGCGATAGGTGTTGGCTAAGTCGGGATTACTAAAATGATGGCCGATGGCATGAGCTTTGCCTTTTGTTAAATACAGTTGGCTGGCGCTGGTGAAGCGGGCAAACTTTGGCTCATTGATTTGGCTAATACGATTAAAGTTTTGGGTGACAGCAAAGCCGTCCTCCGCGACCTTGATGGCGGGCGCCAGTAGCTGTTCAAAATTCATGGTGCCATATCTATCCAGTGCGGTTTGCCAACCTAACACTGTGCCAGGCACGCCCACCGAAATGCCATTTGGCACGGCGTCCTGCCACTTCATTGCTATGCCATCATGCAAAAATAGTTGCGGGTCTACGTAACTGGGGGCGGTTTCTCGGTGATCTATGCTTATCACCTGATCGTCTTTAGCCGAGTAAATCAGCATAAAACCGCCACCTCCTATGCCACAGCTAAAGGGATCTGTGACGCCCAGCGTGGCCGCGGCAGCCACCGCCGCATCGATGGCGTTACCGCCCTGATTTAAAATCTGCAGCGCCGCTTGGCTTGCCTGCTCTGACACCGTAGCCACGGCACCGCCATGACCTGTGCTTACGGCGGGGGCGGCTTGCAGGGACAAGGCAGTCAATAACAAGGTTGTGGTGAGGGCGAAGTTTAAATCTCTTGGCATATGACTCTCCTGAAACATATTAATGACAAAGGGTACAGAGCTTGGCGCTTCGCCAGTCTAGTATTTTTATAGGTATTCAGGTGGGTCAGGTGGTCAAAATGTGTCAGAGCTCTCGCATTATCCCTGCTCAAGAGCTGTGAAAAAGCGCCTTAAACTTGCATCATAGCTATTCGGTTGTGTTGTTAGAGGAAAGCAAGATGGCAATGCTAATGAGGGTGTTAAGCGCCGTGTATTTAGAAAGTAAGCAGTTAAAAGCCCAGTATTTAACAACTAAGTCATTAACAGGCAGGGCGGTCACCCCTTGGTTGCTTGGCTGTGCCGCCTTAGGTTTAGTGGGGTGTTTTGATAACAGTGGTGAGCCACCTCAGGTTGAGCCTCAGGCCCCCGTTAGTGCGCAAGTGCAAACCAGCGTCGAGACGCAAGAGAATACAGAAAGTCGTCAGCCCATTGTACCCGGCGAGTTGCCACCTAGCCTATGTCATACCACTTGGTATGAGGCCGTAGAAGATGACCTTAACACTGGGGATGGGCAAGGCCATGGTCCTGACTTGGGCAGCGCAGAATGGCGCTCGGTCGTGGAATTTAAACTGAATATTCGCGACGACATCAATCTACCTAAGGTGGAGAGCGATGCCTGGTGTCGCTACATTGATGAGCACTATTTGCAGGCTCAAGATTGATTGCCCACCCAAGGCTGACGCCAGAGACAAGGTCGATCACTATACAATGAGAGGGGAAAAGCATATTTCGAGTTTTATTAAACAAACCTAATTTAGCTATGTTGACTATAAACGCTAGGTGTAAAGTGCAGCCGTCTTTAACCGTCAGGAAATATACATATGATCAGCTATATCACCTTAGGTGTCAGTGACTTGGTCGCGGCCAAACATTTTTACAGCGAATTATTAGCCGACCAAGGCGCGAAAGTGCTGATCGACATGGATCGCATCAGCTTTATTGGTAAGAGCATGGCCGCACCTATGCTGGCGGTGTGTATTCCTTTTAATAATGCGCCAGCTCATCCTGGTAATGGCAACATGGTGTCATTTTCACTGGGCAGTAAGCCGAGTGTTGATGCCTTATATCATAAGGCTATTGCCTTGGGCGCGAGCTGTGATGGTGCCCCTGGCCAACGCATTGCCGACGTTTTTTATGGTGCTTATGTAAAAGACGTGGATGACAATAAGCTGTGCTTTAACCACTTCGGTTAACATGAGCGATTTGTTTTTTAGGGTATCCCAAGGGATGCCCTATTTTATTTTGTGCCCTAAATTACCTCGTTTTAGGTGTGGTTAAGGCGCATTGGGCGACTAAGCTCAATAAGCTGGCTAATTTAGGTCGCTAAACTCACGCAAAGAAACTTAAGCAAATAAACGTATGCAAATAAACAGTGATTTCAACCAAAGGGTGGTGATACTCCCAGAGCAATATCAATTTATTGATTCGCCGTTAAGGGGTGTCAGCCGCATGATGCTGGATAGAGCCGGTGCAGAGGTGGCGCGCGCTACCAGCATAGTGCGTTATGCGCCGGGCGCCGGTTACAGTGGCCACACTCACGATGGCGGCGAAGAAATACTGGTGCTAGAGGGTATTCTTTCTGACGAGCACGGCGATTATCCGCCCGGTACTTATTTGCGCAATCCTCCGAGCAGTCACCATCAGCCCTACACGCTGGCAGGCTGCACGCTGCTGGTTAAACTGTGGCAGTTTGCCGCCGATGACCACGCGCACCTTATGGTGGATACCCAACAAACGCAGTGGCAACCCGGCTTAGTCTCTGGTCTGTCGGTCATGCCCTTACATGAACATAATGGCGTTAATACAGCCTTGGTACGCTGGGCGCCTCATACCCAATTTAGTGCTCATGTGCACGTGGGCGGCGAAGAGATCTTGGTGTTGGAAGGGCTATTTTGTGATGAGTTCGGTGAATATCCGGCGGGCACTTGGTTGAGAAACCCCAGATACAGTCAGCATGCGCCTTTTACGGGTAAAGAGGGCGCATTAATTTATGTGAAAGTCGGGCATTTAGATGCGGGTTTATTGGGTGATCGCTTTATTCAGCAAGAGAGCTAGCTGTTTGGTGTTTGATGCTGGGTGATGGATGCAAAAAGTTAGGCGCGGTGAGTCAGTGAAAGAGGTAAATATTGGGCAACCTATTTGAAAACTTACCTGATGATTTCAGCGAAGAGCATGTTTTAGATTTATTTAATAGCACGGCACTTCGCATCGAGCGCATTGTGTCTAAAGGGCACAGCTCGCCGACCACCGGTTGGTATGACCAAATAGAAGACGAATGGGTGCTGGTGCTGCAAGGTGAAGCTTGCTTGGTGTTTGCCGATGGCCGCCAGTTGACGCTGAGCGCCGGTGATTTTATGCATATACCTGCCCACACGCGACACCAAGTCAGGCATCCTCAAGCAGATAAAATTACCGTTTGGCTGGCGATTTTCTTTAATACGGCCTAACACTGGACTCTCACAGACTAGTCTGTCACCTAGTCGCAAGGATAAGCGTTTCACGGCTAGCGAGGTGTCTATGGAATTGCAGTTTTTAGGTACATCGGCTGGCACGCCTACTAAAAGCCGTAATGTGTCGGGTTTAGCGGTGAAAAAAGCCCAGAGTAAACTGTGGGTGCTCGTGGATTGTGGCGAAGCCACCCAGCATCGGCTTTTGCACACGGCGCTATCGTTACATCATTTACAGGCTATTTGCATTACTCATGTGCACGGCGACCACTGCTATGGCCTGCCAGGGTTGCTGGCCAGCGCGAGTTTACAGGGGCGCACGGCGACCTTGATAATTATTGGCCCCCGTGAGTTGCAAGAGTGGCTGAGCGTGACCATGCAGCTTACGCAAGTAACCTTGAGTTATGCGTTGGATTATATCGATGTGGCGACCCTTACCGAGCCTGTTCCTTTACAGGAGATGAGCGTCTCGGCCTGGCCCTTGTCGCATCGCGTGCCATGTTTTGGTTTTCAATTTACCGAAGCCGACTCACCCTATCGGCTCAATAAGGAAAAATTACTGGCCGAAGGCATACCTTCGGGGCCGACTTGGGGCCAATTACAACGGGGTGAAATCGCCATCTTGCGTGATGGCCGTCGTCTAGATAGCGCCGATTACCTGTTGGCCAATCGGCCGGCGCGTAAGGTGGTGGTGGCCGGTGATAATGATCTTCCGGCGTTACTGCGCGAGGCGGTGCGCTCGGCGCAAGTACTGGTGCATGAAGCGACATACACCCAAGACATTGCTGACAAGATAGGTGCGGCCCAAGCGCTTGCTGACTCCGTGAGCAACCAACCTAACGTCGATCCCCAGCATAGCTCGGCTAAATTAATCGCCGAGTTTGCCCACGCCGTAGCCTTGCCCAATCTTATTCTCACCCACTTTAGCCCGCGTTACAGCGGTGGGGCCAAAGGGCGCAGCATGAATGAGTTGGAGCAAGAGGCGCTGTCCTATTACTCGGGTACGCTGTTTTTAGCTCGTGATCTGGCGCGCTATTACTTAGATACCTCGGGTGTGTTGAGAAAAGTACCTATGGATAATACTAAGCCAAACCGTCTTTAGTCATACCCTTTTAACTCGCGCCCCTTCTCGTGACCCCGCTTGGCTAAATCGGTGAGCACCTTATTTTTGCGAATTTCACGCAGAGCCAATCCGTTTGCTTATCGCGCCTTACCGGCGACTGCATTAATGAAACCACTGATAGCTGAGCTCAAGGCTCCATCGAATTAAGGGGTAGTTGAACTGAATAGCGGGTGAATTGAGCCTTAGGTAAGGGGCGGTATATCGGTAAATTGGCGTGGAAACGCTATGCCATTAAAGTAATAGGCTCAGCCGCGAATGCGGCTGAGCCTATTTAAGTTTAGCCTGTCGATGTCGCTAAAAAGCTTAGTCGACCAGCTCGCTGACGATGTGGGTACCGGCCTGACCGGCCAATAACGCCAATGCTTCCGACAAACGGCCAATGGCACTAAAGCCACCGGATTCTGCAAAGATGCATGCGGCCTTAATTTTTGGCCCCATGGAGCCCGCTGGTAGGTTAAGCGCGTTACTTTCGGCTGCGGTCAGCGTGCTTAACGGTTGCGCTTCTGGTGTACCAAAACTATGGTAGACGGCTTCCACGTCGGTCAGTAATAACAGCGCATCGGCACCTAATTGCTTGGCTAAGAAGGCGCTCGATAAATCTTTATCGATCACAGCTTCTATACCTTGCAGGCCGTTATTGGCATCGCGCACCACCGGAATACCACCGCCACCGTTACAGATCACCACTACGTTTTTTTCGACCAACAGTCGGATTACGCCTAAGTCAGGAATATCCAAAGGTTGAGGGGAGGCCACCACGCGGCGCCATTTGTTGCCATCTTGGCCAATCTGCCAGCCGGCTTTAGCTGCGCGTGCTTCGGCTTCTTCTTGGCTGTATACGGGGCCAATAAACTTAGTGGGCGTTAAAAAAGCGGGGTCTGCGGCGTCCACCACTACTTGCGTGAGCAAGGTGGCAATCGGGCGACTGTTCTGTAGGGCATTTTCTAGCTCTTGTTCAACTAAGTAGCCAATCATGCCTGCAGTTTGGGCGCCTAATACGTCTAGCGGATAGCTTTCTGCTGCGTTATAGGCTTCGGCTTGCAAAGACAACAAACCCACCTGCGGGCCGTTGCCATGGGTGATCACCAATTGATGACCGGCGCGCACAATTTGCGCCAAGGCACGTGCGGCTACTTTAACGTTTTCACGCTGTACTTGTGCCGTAAGCGGTTCACCGCGCTGTAATAAGGCATTCCCGCCTAGTGCTGCTACAACTAACATAATTATTATCTTATATTTGCTTACATCAGGCGTGCTGACGTGGATAGGACCCTTGCTTGAGAAGACACCAGCAAGCCGGTGCTCAAACAGCTCTAAATGAGGCGCATCGCAGACTGAGTCGGCGAGGGCTGGCTGTTTATTAGCTAAGCTCGGCTTGAGAAACCTCAAACGGCTCGAATAATGCAGCAGCACATTCTACTCATTTAGCTGAAAAAAAGCAGCAAAAACTGACCTTAACCACAAACCTGAGCAGCAAAGGCCGATTTTACGCCAGCTTTGCCGCTCAAGGAGCTGAAACTATTAGTATTTGTGTCCGACTAGGCTGCATATTCGGTATGTTCAGCTCGCGTTACTCAACGTCGCACGTTTCAGCACAGACTAGATGCAAAGTTAACTGCATCTAGTCTGTGGATAATTAGGTAGACAGTTAGGTCGATAATTTAGTGTATAGCTCAGCTTAAAATCTCCCACACTGTACTGTAACCCCCTAAGGGTTGGCGCTCGCGAACATAGGCTTGTGCAGGCTAAAGCCTAACTGCGGCGTGTTTGTTAACAGGGCTTGGGTGGAGTCCTTAGCTGGCAAGTGGCTAATAAGCGGCCAGGACAGACGTGCTTGCCAATGCCATAAACTAAGTGATGTGCGGCGTGAGTGTGAGGTAAGAATTCATGATTACCAAATACCTGCTCATCTCGATTAGCCGAGTTGCAGTTTAATTTCACTAAAGCCGTATTTTTGAGCTACTTTCCACCACCTCGTTCGTCACTTGGCTAAATAGGGGGATAAAAGGCTCTAGCGCCTTTTGACTGAGATACTTATCTATTAAAGGATGAAAGGCGTCGTGCTCAGCACCGTTTAATCCATAAGGGATTTGCAAAAATCGTGAGACTTGGCTGGGTGGTCTGTCGGGGGTGATGGCCCTAAAGTGGGAGTTGGCGCTGCGTATCGGGGGCGGCACACATATCTTCGCCTTGATGAGGGCTGAGCCTTGACTGAGATTCAGGAGTTGTCATCGTCGTTCCTTCACAAGGGCGCAGCATGATACTGAGTTTGAGTTGAAATGCAGGATAAAACTCTTAGTAATGGCGGGTGCTCAACTAAATTAACGGAGCTGTTTTGGCTATCAAGTATTAAGGAGCCCATGCTTGATAGCCTTTCCCACAACAAAAAGTGTAATTTATTCAACGGGGAATAAGTAACAAATAAGAAACAAGCTCTCTGGGTTTTATATGGATCCATGTTAAATAAAATACAAGCTAATGACATTCAAGGTTATTTTTTATCTTCAAATGGAGCTTGTTTTGTTGGGTTAACTTTATGGTGTAACGTATTTGTTAGTTCTTATTTTTAATTATCTAAAACTGACTTTTAGTTCAATTTTTATGTCGTAGTGCCGATATAATGCCATATTCTTTTGCCCACTCGCGGCGCGCAAAGAAACATCACATCAAGTGCACACGCCACTGCTGGCGCGTGCACGTATATTTTGGCTGTTGGAGCAGGCATGCAAAAATTTAAGTTACGCACGGCATTTATTGGTTTTGTCGCCTTGGCATTGGTGTTATTGACGCTGGTGTCGACGCTAATTAACGTAAATCAATTCTCAGGTTTGTATTATGGCCAGACCGAAAAAGAATATTTGCCTAATAGCGTGGGCCGTATTGCCGAACAGGTGCGGGCTGAGTTGATGCCAGCCATTATTCTGTCGGGCGACATGTCCAACAACAACATATTGCATGACTGGATGAAAGGCGGCGAAGAGGCGGGCGGACAGCACGACCAAGTGTTGCGCTACTTTAAGCAGCAAAGAGCCAATGCTCAGGCCAACACCTTATTTTGGGTATCCGGCTTATCAGATACCTATTATACGGACGCGGGCGTCTTCAAAAAAATATCCACTACCGATCCACGAGATAATTGGTATTACAATTTTCTAAAGAGTGGCGCCAAGCAAAGTTTGTCAATTGACCCAGATGAACGTACCGAAAAATTAACGTTGTTTGTGAATACGCTCGTCAGTATAGATGGTAAACCTGTGGGTGCTGCGGGCCTAGGTTATGACGTGTCTGCGGTGGTTGATATGATTGCCGATTATAAATTGGGCGAGAACGGTTTCCTGTTTCTGGTTGACCAAAACGGCATGGTGGCCGTGCATCCTGAGATGGCTTTAACGCGCCAAAACATGGCTGAAATTGAGAAATACCGTCCTGTGACTCAGTTACTGGCGCAGGAAAAATCTGGTTTTTCTTTTGAGCTGACTGAGCTAGACGGCCAAGAGGTGTATTTGGCGGCGCAAGAGGTGCGTGATACCGGATTAACGCTGGTGGCGGTGCTGCCGTCGGCAGAGATCAGTGGTGCCATCAATGGCGTGATTTCTTCATCTGTGTGGGTGAGTGTGTTGCTGACGGTCGGCTTTATTTTACTGACGGTGTTATTTGCCAACTCCCTGAGTAAGTCGATTCGCCGAGTAGGGGATGACTTGTTAAGCATGTCTGGCAATGGTGGTGATTTAACCACCCGCTTAGATGAGAGTAATGACAATGAGTTAGGGCACCTTGCCAAGGGATTTAACGCCATTATTGGTAAAATTCGCGAATTGGTGGCGGAAATTAAACAAACAGAAACTGCGATGAAGAGTGGCATTGAGCAACTCGCGCAGTTGGCTAACGACACCTTTACCTCGACGGATCTGCAGCGTGGGCAAACGGATCAAGTGGCGACGGCTATAACTCAAAT
>JAHLFI010000021.1 GCA_018883865.1 Candidatus Oceanisphaera merdipullorum | reverse complement strand
CCAAATGGGCAAGGTGTCGTCGTGAGCTGGCTCTTCGCACCCGCGTTGACGTCGACCATACATCGCTTGGGTCGGCGCTATCGCAGCTATCGGGTGGCGGGGAGTTCAATGCTGGCTGCTAGTTTATGCAGTTTGGGGATGGCAATCGCTTGGATATTTTTGCGTCTAGAGTCTCCGGCTTGGCAGGCTCTGCGTGCTCAAGCTAGCACCTTATATCCGCAGTTGTCTGTGGAGCGACCTAAACCGGCGGATGGGCTACGCTATGTGCTGCAAAGCCTCTGGCTGCTGTTTTTTTATCCGCAAAAGCAACCGCGTGGGCGACGTTTGCTGGCCGTACGTTCGCGCAAGCTGTGGCAGCGGCTGACTGGGAGAAAATCTTGGGTCGACTCGCATGCTGTGGCCAGTGTCGAACCATTTGTCGAGTCTTTTACTGCGTCTGCCTTTGCCTCTCAGGCGGACGGCGCTCAGCCATCGACCATACCCATTGAGCGCCGCCGCACCTCTCGCCGATTGTCGTTACGGGCGCGCAAGTTAGTGCGCGGCGTCATGATTACAGTGGCGTTGATCTTGGCCTTGGTGTGCGTCACGCAACCTTTCGATCTGCGCACTCAATTGGTGTTTGTGCTGGTGCTGTGGGGCATGGCGATGGCGGTGCGCCGGGTGCAGGGGCGCTTTGCTAACCTATTGATGATAATGCTGTCGTTGTTGGTGTCGTGCCGCTATTTATGGTGGCGTTACAGCTCCACCTTAAACTGGGATGACGGCTTTAGCCTGTTTTTTGGCATGCTGTTACTGTTCGCCGAAACCTATGCTTGGTTGGTGTTGGTCTTGGGCTATTTTCAGTCGCTATGGCCGCTTAACCGAGATCCCATACCGCTCACTATTCCCAGTAAAGACTGGCCCAGTGTCGATATTATGGTGCCCACCTATAACGAACCGTTAAGCGTGGTGAAGCCCACTATTTATGCGGCGCTCGGCATCGATTGGCCCGAAGATAAGTTAAATATTTACCTACTCGATGACGGTAATAGAGCCAGTTTTCGCGAGTTCGCCGAACAGGCGGGTGTGCATTATATTGCGCGATCTACTCATGAGCATGCCAAGGCAGGCAACTTAAACCACGCCATGCGTCAAGCCACAGGTGAATATGTAGCGATTTTTGACTGTGATCATGTGCCGACCCGCACCTTCTTGCAGCTGACCATGGGCTGGTTTTATAAAGATAAGAAGCTGGCCTTAATACAAACGCCGCACCATTTTTTCTCGCCGGATCCCTTCGAGCGCAATTTAGGCCGTTTCGGCCAAACGCCCAACGAAGGCTCGCTATTTTACGGCTTGCTGCAAGATGGTAACGATATGTGGAATGCTACTTTTTTCTGCGGATCTTGTGCGGTACTCAAGCGCAGCGCACTGGATGAGGTAGGCGGCATAGCGGTAGAAACCGTGACCGAAGACGCGCACACCGCCTTGCGTATGCATAGGTTAGGTTACAGCTCGGCCTATATTCGTATTCCGCAGGCGGCCGGCTTAGCTACCGAGAGCTTGTCGGCGCACATTGGCCAGCGTATTCGCTGGGCGCGGGGCATGGTACAGATTTTTCGGCTCGATAATCCCTTGCTCGGCAAGGGGTTAAAGCTGTCTCAGCGGTTGTGTTATACGAACGCCATGCTGCATTTTTTATCGGGTATTCCGCGGCTGATTTTCTTAACCGCGCCGTTAGCCTTCTTATTATTTCACGCCTACATCATTTACGCGCCCGCCTTGGCCATATTGCTTTATGTAGTACCGCATATGGTGCACTCCAACCTGACTAACTCGAAAATTCAGGGTAAATATCGCTATTCATTTTGGAGTGAAATCTACGAAAGCGTCTTGGCTTGGTATATCGCCAGACCCACCACTGTGGCTCTGTTAAATCCGCACAAAGGCACTTTTAACGTTACCGCTAAGGGTGGGCTAGTGGAAAAAGCTCATGTGGATTGGGGTATTAGCCGGCCTTATTTGGTGTTGATCGCCTTAAACCTGTTTGGCTTAGCCGCCGGCTTCTGGCGTTTTTCTGTCGGTGAGCCCAGCGAAATACCCACCGTCATCATGAGTATGATTTGGGTGCTCTTTAACTTGCTGATCTTGGGCGGCGCGATAGCGGTGGCAGTAGAAGCCAAACAAGTACGCAACTCGCATCGCGTAGATATTGCCTTGCCAGCAGCGATTATGCGTCAAGGCGGTCATGTGTTTGCTTGTACCTTACGCGATTATTCCGACGGCGGCGTGCGTATTAGCTTGCCAGCTGGGGTAAGCCTGCACCCTGGAGAGTCACTGCAGTTATTACTGAGACGTGGGCGCCGTGAGGCCAGCTTTCCGGTGAGAGTGATGCGGCTAACTAAAGAGGGGGTAGGTCTTAAATTAGACTCGCTTACCCGTGAGCAACATATTGAATTTATTCAAGCTACCTTTGCCCGCGCAGATACTTGGGCCCGTTGGCAAGAAGATTTTAGCCGCGATAAACCCCTGACCAGCTTAAACGATGTATTAATGCTGGGCTGGCATGGCTTTCGGAGTTTGCCGGATTATTTACCCGGGCCGCTGGCTTGGTTGTTTAGTTGTTTAGGAGCTTTGATAACGTGGGTGCTGTCTTTTGCCCCTCGTCAACCGCAGCTGGCTGTTGCACCTAGCAAGCAGCACCATACGCATCTATCTGGATCTGACTTGTTGAGGGAACCATGAAACACCTAACCGCCTTGATTACGCTGTGGCTATTGGGCTCGACGACGACCGCCTATGGCGCCTTGCCCGATCCTGCATTAGCTGAGGCTGGCGCCGCCAGCACCACGGCCGTGACTGCTACTGTCGACTCTGCGGTTGCTGAGCTTGCTGCAGATAGTGCCGTCGCCAGCCGCAGTGCCGAGTTGACCTTTAGCCAACTCAGACCCGAACACGATAAAAACCTGGTACTACGCGGCGTTAACCCCGAAGCCTTCATCGAATTTAGTGCGCGCAGCGACGAACTGGTATCGAGCGCAGTACTTAATTTATCCTTCACGCCATCACCGGCTTTGATCGCCACCCAGTCACAAGTCAAGGTGTACCTTAACGATGAAATGATGGGCGTATTGCCCATTACCGAGCAGGAATTAGGTCGTCGTAATCACGTACAAATTCCGTTAGATGCCCGCTATATTCAGGATTTTAACCGTATTAAGCTGGAGTTTATCGGCCACTATAAAAATGTTTGTGAAAATCCTACGCACAGCTCTTTATGGCTAGATGTGGGCAGTGACAGTAGCTTAAGCCTGCAATATCAGCGTCTGCCGCTGGCGAATGACTTGGCCTATTTTCCCGAGCCTTTCTTCGATAGCCGAGATAATAATACGCTCTTGTTACCCATGGTGTTTGCCCAAAGCCCAGCTCTGGAGCAGCAAAGAACCGCTGCCGTGTTGGCCTCTTGGTTTGGTGCCAAAGCGCAATGGCGTGGCCAGCAATTTCCGGCCTTATTAAATGAGCTGCCGAGCAGCCATGCCGTCGTGTTTGCCACTAATGAGCAGAGGCCTGATTTCTTGCAAGACTATCCTGTGGTGGATGGTCCAACCATAGAGATGATTAGCCATCCCAATAATCCTTACGTTAAGTTATTGCTGGTGCTGGGACGGGATAGTAAAGACCTAGACATTGCGGTGCGCGGCATAGTAAGAGGCAATATATTATTCCGCGGCCAGACGGTTAGTATCAGTGAAGTCAGTGAGCTACAGCCCCGTAAACCCTATGATGCGCCTAACTGGATCCGTACCGACCGGCCGGTATCCTTTAACGAGTTAATAACCTATCCCAATCAGTTGCAAGCCGAAGGCTTGGAGCCGCAGCCAATCTTACTGACCATGAACTTGCCGCCAGATCTTTTTATGGCCCGCGATCACGGCATCGCCATGGACTTAAAATATCGCTATACGCCGCCTAAAACTCAGGATGGCTCGCGCCTCAACGTGAGTTTAAACAATCAGCTTTTACGTTCTTACGCCTTAAAACCCCAGCAGCAATTAGGAGAAGCCTTGTTGCAGCTGCAACTGTTACCCAGTGCGTCGGGAGACGATCAACTGACCATTCCTGGCATAAAACTGGGCATGAGTAACCAACTACGCTTTAACTTCGAGTACGCCAATCCAGTATTGGGTGGCAGCGAAGAGCAATGCGAAACCTACCGTCAGATCCCAAACGAAGTGGTCATGGATGGCAGCTCTACGTTGGATTTTTCTGGTTATCGCCATTTTATTGCCATGCCTAATTTGCGTGCCTTCGGTAATGCCGGTTTTCCTTTTAGCCGCTTAGCTGATTTGTCGCAAACCCTAGTGGTGCTAGAGAAAAACTCGACGCCGGCCCAGCTGACTACGCTGTTCAATACTTTAGGGGCCATAGGTGCGGATACCGGTTATCCGGCGTTGGGACTAAGCATCACGGATGATTGGGCTTCGCACCAAGAGCGAGACGTGGATCTGTTGATGGTAGGCTCCATCCCAGAAGCGCTGCGCGATGATAAAAATATTCACCTGTTGCTCGATGCCACCGAAAGTTGGGTGCAAACGCCAGCTCGACAAAGCTGGCGCCCCGAGCTTAATCCTGATGAGCTGGACAATAAGCCGGATCAGAAAACCACCGTCTCTTCAGACGGACCCATAGCGGCTATTATTGGTTTTCAATCGCCGTTTTATGAACAACGTAGCGTAGTGGCCTTGTTAGCCGACAGCCCAGAAGGATATAGGTTATTAAACCAAGCGTTGGATGATGAGGCTCAACGAGCCGAACTATCGGGATCTGTGGCCGTGATCCGCGATTCAGGAGTGCGCAGCCTTCGGGTAGGCTCGGCTTACTATGTGGGCTACTTACCTTGGTGGGAGCGCATTTGGTACACCTTAGCGCCGCATCCGTTGGTGGTCGCGGCATTCACCGCCATCAGCGTACTATTTATTGCACTGGTGCTGTGGCGAGTATTAAGAAGCTTTAGCCGTAGGCGCCTCTCTGGGGATGAATAGCTTGGCTATCAATAAACCTAAGCGGTTGCGGCCGCGAGCCTTAGGCTTACTCGTTTACTGCTTGTTTGGGGCTAGCTTAGGCTCGAGCCAAGCCTGGGCCGCCTGCGATTGGCCGGCGTGGCAGCAGTTTAAACAGGCTTATATTAGTAAGCAGGGCCGAGTGATTGACGTGACCGACTCACGAAAAATCACCACCTCAGAAGGCCAAAGCTATGGCTTGTTTTTTGCGCTGGTGGCGCAAGATAAAGCCGCTTTCGCCCAGCTGTTGGCGTGGACGCAAAACAATCTGGCTGAAGGCGACTTAAGTACCCGCCTGCCCGCTTGGCTGTGGGGCGAAAACGAGCAACAACAATGGACGGTATTGGATGACAACTCCGCAGCCGACTCCGACCTTTGGCTGGCTTACGACTTATTAGAGGCGGGGCGCCTATGGGATAACCCCTCTTATCAAGTGCTCGGCACCTTATTACTGCAGCGAATCGCCCGAGAAGAAGTGGTCGATATTCCGGGCTTAGGGGTGATGTTGCTGCCAGGAAAAATTGGCTTTGTGCATAAAGATGACTCGACTGCTGCAGACAGCTGGACCTTAAATCCCAGCTATTTACCGCCACAATTATTGGCGCGCTTTGCGCAGTTGAAAGGCCCGTGGCGCCAGCTGCAGGCTAATTATCCACGACTGTTAATGGGCGCCGCGCCTCAAGGTTTGGTGCCAGATTGGATAGTGTGGCATAGCACCAATGGCTGGCAGCCTGCACCTAAAGCCGAAGATTCCGACGCTCAATATGATGGCGGCTATGACGCCATCCGTACTTATCTGTGGCTAGGGATGCTCGCCAAAGACGCACCACAACGTAAAAAATTACTGGCCCAAGTGCAACCCATGGCGGATTTAACGGCCAAACTCGGCTTGCCACCCGAGCACATTAATTCCCGCACAGGTACCAGCTACGGCTCGGGTCCACTGGGCTTTTCTGCCGCCTTATTGCCCTTATTAGCCCAAAGCCCTCAATTAGCTGAAACAAACCAGTCCGCGAGTCTCCAAGCTCAAGAGCTGCGGCTCGCCAATGCTCCTCTGGATGACAATGCCTATTACGACTCAGTATTACGACTGTTTGGCGAGGGTTGGCACCAAGGTCGTTATCGCTTTAATGCGGCAGGTGAACTGGTGGTAGGGGAGCAAATATGTCAAAAATAACTGTCTCTAAAACCTGGCAGTTGCTATTACCGTCCAGCCTATTATTAAGCGTTGCCTTATCGACGGCCCATGCCGCTACGCCTGAACAATTACTGCTCGAGCAAATACGGCTTGGGGAAGCCAGCTATCGCGATCAGCTGGTGGCTGAGTCGATACATAGATTAACGCTTATCGCACCGGATAATCCGCAGTTGTTGGCAGCCAAAGTGCGGCTGGCGCTACGCCAAGAAAATACCCAGCAAGCGCAATTAACGTTAGATAAACTAGCCCAGGTAGCGCCAGACTCCCAGCTGTATCGACAAGCTAAAAATGCACTGTTATTAACCACAGAAAGTGGCCGCCAACAATTACAGCAAGCGAGATTGTTGGCGGCGGCGGGGCGCCTGTCCGAGGCGGAGCAAGCCTATCAGGCCTTGTTTGGCCAAGACTTCCCCAACCTAGATATAGCGGTGGAATATTGGCGCTTAGCGGCGCGGCAGCCGGCACTGCGAACTCAGGCCATAGCCGCGCTGCAAGTGCTCGATAGGCAATATCCGGGTAATCCAAACTTACGCACTTCGTTAGTGGATCTGGAGTTTGCCGCCGCACAGCCAAGCAACGCCTTAGCCCTGTTGCAACGGTTGATCAAAGAGCCTGCTACTCAGCGAGAGGCTAGCGAGCGTTGGCTAGCATATATTGCCGGTATGCCAATTGGTGACGCCAGCGTCAGTCAGCTACAACAGTTATTGCCACTCAGTGATCCCAGCACACAACCCAAGGTGGCCGCCTTGCTGCAACAGCAGCAAGACTTGTTAGCGAATCCGGCTTTTCGTGCCAAACAGCGCGGCTTGAGTTTGTTGGCCGCCGGCAAAGGTGCGGCTGCCATAGCACCCTTGCAGCAAGCGCTGCGTGCCTATCCCGATGAGGTCGAGCTAATCGGCGGACTGGCCGAAGCCTACAGCCAAACCGATCAACGCCAACAGGCCATTCCCTTGTTTGAACATGCCTTACGCTTGGCCGATGTGGATAACGATAATCGTAATAAGTGGCAAAATTTATTGGCCAGCCAGCGCTACTGGTTAGCCATCCAACAAGGTGACGAGGCCTTGGCTGCTCAAGATTGGCCGAAAGCCGAGCGTGCTTACCAAGCGGCGAGCCGCCTCGATGGCCAAAATGCCTTTGGTTGGTTGGGGTTGGGGCAGGTGGCCTTGGCGCAGCAAAAATTGCCTGAAGCCGAGCGCTATTTTAAGCAGGCACTGGCGAAAGACCCCTTAAACAGTTCTGCCTTGTTACGGGTATTTGATCTTAAGCGCCAGCAGTCGGTCGCGGGGGCGGAGCAGTTTTTAGCGGGCTTGTCTCGATCACAGCGCCAAGCACTCAAGGATGATTTACCCCGTTTAGAAAGCGAGCTGCTGCAAGCCAAGGCCATGCTGCTGGAAGAAAATGGTCAGTGGGCGGCGGCCAGCCAGCAGTTAATAGCGGCGCGCAACCTGACGCCCCATGATGTTTGGTTAAGCTATCGCTTAGCCAATGCTTTACGCCAAGCCAACCAACCTGAGCGGGCCGATCAAGTATTCCGTGAATTAGCTGCACGCCTGCCCGATGATCCTGAGCAAGTGTATGCGTACGGCCTGTATTTATCGGGTAGCGATCGCGACGCTCAAGCCTTGGCTGAGCTTAACCGTTTGCCCAAAAATAAGTGGGATCCCGATATCACCGCCTTGGCCGCACGACTGGAGCAAAACCAGTTACTGACTCGGGCGCGCGATTTACGTGCGCAAGGCCAACCTGAGGCGGCGCGTGCTTTGCTGCAAGCCCAGCCGAGTAATCCACGCTTTGAGTTAACACTGGCCGACTGGTCATTGGAAGATAATCGACCGAAAACGGCCTTAGTGCAATATCGTCAGTTATTAACCGCTGCTCCCACAAATGATGCCGCCCAGTTAGGCGAAATTGAGGCGCTGATCGCCCTCAAGCAAACCCTTGATGCCCGCGGCCGCTTGCGTGGCTTGCCTAAGGTACCCGAGGCGGAAGACTCTATTAATCGCCAGCGTCGCGTGGCCAATGCTTGGGCGGCTGTGGGTGAGCTGAACACGGCCGAGCAGTTGTTTCGTGAGCGGCAAGTGGCGGTCGAAAGACAAACCGCCTCGCCCGATACTGCGCTGTGGTGGCGTGACCGAGCACGGCTAGCAGAGCAAACTAAGCAGTCGCAACCAGCACTTACCTATTATAAATACGCCATGCAGGCTGCTGGCATTAGCGATCGTGCTAACGAGGAGCCGATCACCAATAACGACGACTTTACGCGCCTCACTCGCATCGAGCCGACGGATGATTGGCTCAAACGCAGCATTCGTAGTGGCGCCGCGGATCTGTATCGCCAGCAAGATACCACAGTGACCTTTAACCAAGATTATCAGCGCTCTAGCGGTACGGCCGGTTATTCAGATTTCACCGCTCACGTCAGCATGTTGCAGCTAGATACGCCGCTAACGCTGCCCTCATGGGTAGAACAATTGGGTCTAGCAGAAAGAGACGGTCGTGCCTTTGCTCGTGCCGATGTGGTGCAGCTGGATGCGGGTAGCTTCGACTCCGGCAATAGTGGTACTTACCAAGCGGATTTTGGTACTTGCGCCGATGCGCCATGTAGCCGCGATCAGCAACAAACCGCCGATGGCATCAGCCTAGGCGTGGGCTGGGAAAGTGAGCAGTGGCGGGGCGATGTTGGCACCACACCGTTAGGTTTTGAGGTGGTGGATTGGGTAGGGGGCCTAAATTACAACTCAGATTGGCAGGGCTTACAAAGCTTAGGTTTACAAAACATAGGCTGGGAGCTTGGCATCTCGCGCCGACCCATGACCAGTTCTTTACTGTCTTTTGCCGGCACCAAAGACCCCAATACCCAACAGGTATGGGGTGGCGTGCGGGTTACGCAATTGGCCTTAAGCGGCAGTTATGATCAAGGCGAGGCCCATGGCGTGTGGGGTAATGCGGATGTAGGCGTGCTGACCGGTAAAAACGTGGAAGATAACCAGCGCTACCGGCTGATGGGCGGTTACTACTATAAGTTGATTAACGAAGACCACAGGCGACTGAGTATCGGCACCAACAGTATGTGGTGGCAATACCAAAAAGATCTCAGCGGTTACACCTTAGGCCAAGGCGGTTATTACAGTCCGCAGCAGTATTTTTCGCTTGGTTTGCCGGTGAGCTATCGCCAACGTACCGCAGATTGGTCTTGGGAATTATCCGGCTCTTATTCTTGGTCGCGTGCCGTGACCGACGGCCAGCGGCCGTATCCCTTGGCCGATTTATTGCCCGCCAAATACGACAATAACGAAAGCGCGGGCGATAGCAGCAGTGGCTTTGGCTATACGCTGAAAGCCGTGGTTGAGCGGCGGTTAGACAGCCACTGGTTTGTGGGCGCGGCTGTGGATATTCAGCAAGCCAAAGATTACACGCCCAGCCACGGTTTAATTTATGTGCGTTACTCCTTTGGTGGCTGGCAGGGTGATTTAGACATGCCACCACAACCGCTTATTCCTTATGGTGATTTTTAGCGGCTGATATTTAAAGATAGGCCGCTAACCGTGTGGGTTTTTAGCAAGGCTGGTACACTGGCCCGAGAGTTATATTTAAGAGTCATATTAAGGACAAGATGATGAGTAATAATAAAAGTCGCCAGTATTCCAGTCAGGTGGTAGATGGCCCCACTAAAGCTCCGGCTCGCGCCATGTTACGCGCCGTGGGTTTTACCGATGAAGATTTCAAGAAACCGCAGGTGGGCATAGCCTCCACCTGGAGTAATCTCACCCCTTGTAACATGCACATCGACAAGTTGGCGGTAGAAGCCGGCCAGGGTGCCGATGCGGCGGGTGGCAAGAGCATTATCTTCAATACTATTACTATTTCTGATGGTATCGCCAACGGCACCCTAGGCATGAAGTATTCTTTGGTGTCGCGGGAAGTGATCGCCGACTCCATCGAAACCGTAGCCGGCTGTGAAGGTTTCGACGGCATAGTCGCCATTGGCGGCTGCGATAAAAACATGCCAGGTTGCATCATCGGCATGGCGCGTCTCGATCGCCCATCCGTATTCGTCTATGGCGGCACCATAGCGCCAGGCGCCAATCACACCGAT
This sequence comes from Candidatus Oceanisphaera merdipullorum, assembly GCA_018883865.1. GTDB lineage: Bacteria > Pseudomonadota > Gammaproteobacteria > Enterobacterales > Aeromonadaceae > Oceanimonas > Oceanimonas merdipullorum. The sequence goes on along the minus strand of JAHLFI010000021.1, from coordinate 2,272 downwards.
ATTATTTCAGTATTTGAAGCGGTGGGTGCTCACGCCAAGGGCGACATGTCGCTGATTGATGTTAAGCAAATCGAAGATACCGCCATTCCAGGGCCAGGTGCCTGTGGTGGCATGTATACCGCCAATACCATGGCTTCGGCCATCGAAGCCATGGGCATGAGCTTGCCCAACAGCTCGGCGCAAAACGCCACCTCAAATCATAAGGTGCAAGACTGTCGTGATGCGGGTGCGGCTGTTATGCATTTGTTAGAGCATGACATTAAACCGTCGAACATCATGACTAAAGAGGCGTTTGAAAACGCCATTACAGTCGTGATCGCCTTGGGTGGTTCTACCAATGCGGTCTTGCACCTGTTGGCCATGGCGCATGCCATTAATGTGGAACTGAGTCTGGAAGATTTCGTGCGTATCGGTGAGCGGGTGCCGGTATTGGCCGACTTGCGCCCCAGCGGCCATTACATGATGTCTGAGTTAGTGGCCATTGGTGGTATTCAGCCATTGATGAAAATCTTACTCGACGCAGGTCTGTTGCACGGCGACTGCTTAACCGTGACTGGCAAAACCATGGCGGAAAACTTAAAAGATGTGACGCCTTATCCTACCGGCCAAACGATTATTCGCCCGCTGGATAACCCGATCAAGAAAGACAGCCACTTGCGTATCTTGCGCGGCAACTTGGCACCCGAAGGCTCGGTCGCCAAAATCACCGGCAAAGAAGGCTTAGCCTTCACTGGGCCTGCGCGCGTCTTTGGTTCAGAAGAAGAGACCTTAGAGCGAATCTTGGACGGCACAGTGAAAGCGGGTGATGTATTAGTGATCCGCTATGAAGGCCCGAAAGGTGGCCCAGGCATGCGTGAAATGTTGAGCCCCACCTCTGCCATTATGGGCAAAGGCCTTGGCCAAGAGGTGGCGCTGATCACAGACGGTCGCTTCTCCGGTGGCAGCCACGGCTTCGTGGTGGGTCATATTTCGCCTGAAGCCCAGCAAGGCGGGCCTTTGGCAATCGTAGAAGATGGCGACATCATCACCATAGATGCCGAAACCAATAAGCTGGAAGTGCAGCTGACCGACGCGGAAATTGCCGCGCGCTTAGCTAAGTGGCAAGCGCCAGAGCCCAATTATCGTCGTGGTGTATTAGCCAAATACGCCCATACCGTGAGCTCAGCTTCTACCGGCGCGGTAACTGATAATTTCTAAGTGCTGTTAAGTGTGAGGAGGAGAGAATAATTCCCTCCTCCTCACTGGCTAAACAAAAAAGATCCTGCGGGATCTTTTTTTTCCTAAAAATTCAGCCATAACTCTTGAAACCATAAAGCCGTGTCCTTATTTATTAGTTAAGGCAAGCGAGTCGCTCGATTGAGGGCTCCACCCTTTGCTGATGAATGTTCCAACAACGCTCGTCCATGTGGAGAGCAATCGGGTTAACAGACTTCTGATAAACCGACCTAAACATCGCTCATTTGAGGATATAAAATATGTCACGTTTTGATCTTACTCCCCTGTACCGTACTGCCATTGGTTTCGACCGTTTAGCGTCTATGATGGAAAACGCCAATAACAGCAGCAGTAACAATGGTTATCCCCCTTACAATATCGAACTGCTAAGTGAAAACCATTACCGTATCTCTATGGCGGTGGCCGGTTTTGCACAGGCAGATTTAGAGATTACCAGTCACGAAAATAGCCTGATCGTAAAAGGCACTAAAGAGCAGCCCGAGACGCCGAAGAACTATTTATATCAAGGTATCGCAGAGCGCGGCTTTGAGCGTCGTTTCCAGTTAGCGGATCACGTTCAGGTAACGGGCGCCGACATGGAAAATGGCCTGCTGCACATCGATTTAGTACGCGATGTGCCAGAAGCGGCTAAACCAAAAAATATCATCATTGGCCAAGCCAGCTAACGAATACGTAACTGCGTAAACAGAAAACGCCGACCCTAGGGTCGGCGTTTTCTGTTGGTATTAGCTGATAGCTTACCGCTGAAGGCTTAAGGCTGTGTTTTAGGCGCCTGATAAATCGCATAAATCTCATCGGCCAAGATCTTGATACCCGCCTGCACGTCCGCTTCGGGCTGGGCGTAGTTGAGGCGAACACATTCTTTGCTGTGCTGCCAATGCTCATCTTCAATGCCGGGGAAGAAGTAATGACCGGGCACGATAAGTAAGCCTTTTTTCTTTAGGCGCTCATACAGCTCTTGGCAGTGAATAGGTAAGTCTTCAAACCACAGCCATAAGAAGAGCGCGCCTTCGGGTTTATGAATATGAAACTGCGG
>JAHLFI010000120.1 GCA_018883865.1 Candidatus Oceanisphaera merdipullorum | reverse complement strand
TAAAAACGAGACAATGGCGCAATTTGTTTTTCGTGCCTTTGTTTGTGTTTTTCTCATTGCTCAATGCACTCAGTTATTACGCAGCGTTCAGTGGCAACTGGCTATTGAGTGAGCGGGTGTTTATTACCACTGTGCTAGCGCTGAGTGCCTTAATTACTGTGATGGGTGGTCGAGTGTTTCCCTTCTTTACCGCTCGCGCCACTCAGACGCCTAAGATTGAGCCGATAGCCTGGTTAGAGAAACTGAGCTTAGTGTCTATCTGGCTGTCAGTATTTGCTTGGTTACTTTTACCTCGTACGCCAGTCGCGAATACCTTGCTCGCCCTACTGTTATCAGTTTCCGCTATCGCACACTTGCTTCGCTTAAGTCGCTGGAACTATAAAGTTACGACTCAGGTGCCCCTGCTGTGGATACTGTATCTGGGCTACTTGTTTATCCCTCTCGGCTCATTAACCTTGGCGGCAGCCGTATTGAAAATGGGCATTACGGTTTCATTGGCCAGCCATTGGCTAACTGCTGGAGCTTTGGGTACGGTTATCTTAGGCATGATAGCGCGCGTGTCTTTAGGCCATTCGGGGCGACCGCTAGAAATTACCCGCATTATGGTGGTTGCTTTTGTCTTTATATTATTGGCAGGCCTGCTACGTAGTTTATTACCCATGATAGCGCCCAGTATGACTATGCAGGCGTATCACAGCAGCGCCGCTTGTTGGATTATTGCTTATGGGCTTTTTTGCTGGGTGTACTGGCCTATCTTGACCAAGCCCAGAGCGGACGGTCATTCAGGTTAGCCTGCAACCCCAGCAGATTGAATGTCTAACGTTGGAGAAAAAGATACAAAAAAGCCGCGTACGTCGCGGCCTTTTTAATTTTGCTTGGCGTTAGACTTAAGTGCCTTATTTAACCCAAATCGGATTTGAGTAAGCTTTGTTACCTTGTACGTCTTCTACTATCCATTGCATCCAAGTGCGGTTTGGTGGCACGGGTACGCCGGTTCTAAACAGCTTGGCGCCGTTAATTTTCCAGCCGGCAACTTGTACGCCGTCTAACCAAATTTCAGCTTTAGCCAGCCCTACTTCAGAGCGAAACTCGACTTCGGTTTTGCTAAAAGCCTTAGCTTCGCCACCAAAATTGGTGGTTAGCGGGTACACTTCTGGTCCAAAGCTGACGAAGCTGTGGCCACGGGCGGCGGAGCGCGCGAAGTCAGCAGTAATACTGCCTTTAGGTGTATAAGCGTAGACTTTACCACTGGCTTGCTTGGCATTTTTCAGCAAAGGGCCAGCGTTTAAGTAGACGCGCTCGCCTCTGTTCCAACGTTGGCGCATGACTGACAGGTAATTTTCAAAGTTGCCAGTGGTCGGCTTTAAATCAAACAAGCCCAGCTCCGCTTGGGGGCTGGTGCTGGTATAAAATTGCTTATCGCTTTGTAAGTTCCCCAGCGAGCCGGCGCTTAACCAAGCACTAAATTCAGTGTTTTTAGTGGTAGATGAACGACGCAGATCGTCAGTCTCATACAGCTCACTAATATCATTTTGCAACTGAGCGGCAGTCCAGTGATTGCGTACCATGCGCGTCATGTCGTTATAGCTTGCCACATTGGTATTATCGATGGCTTGGTTGCGTTCCAACTGATAACCGGCAAACAAGGTTTCTTTTACCGAGTCTTGCAACTTAGTCGTCAGTTTAACGCCGGGATAGTTTTTATGTACTTCATAAGTACTCAGCACGCTGTGCCCATTCAAGTTACGAGTGACTTGGATCAGCAACTCGTCAGCCGTATGTTTTACTATCTCGATTTTTTCGAACTTCAGCTCACCCGCACCGGATGCGAAGTCGACTGACTGCACTAAGTCTTTGGTGTAAATGCCCTCTTTGACCATAGCCAAGTCAACTAATGCACCTTGGGATAAAGCAAATGCAAAGTAAGGCGTAGTGACGGTAATGTCGTCGGCACTTTTAGCGTTACCATTCACGATACTGGTTGGGCCATGGACTACCGTGATTTTGTTCGTAATGTCAGCCGTTTTAGAAGAGCAAGCACTTAACACCATGGCGGCTAGCAGTGTGAGGCCCGTTTTGTAAAAGCGCATATTAGAAACCTTGAGTGGAGGAGTGACAATTATGTAAAGTTTTGACAGGTATTAATGAGCTAAAACTCAAATGCTGAATTTCTAATGATTTAATGTTTAATTAAAAATTAAGCATTCGCATTTAGCTTAACTAACAAGTCAATTTGCGAGCAGACGACCTTGGGCAAGCTCGCGTTCGCGCTGGCATTCAGCCAAATAAATTGCGGCGACCACGGGAGTACGAGTGTGATAATCATCAATCACTTTAGAAACCATAAGCTCTAAGGTTTTCTCATTTTTAGCCATGCGAAATTTGCGTAACCAATATAATTTATCGATTAAGTCGCTTTCAAGGGGCTGGGTTTCAGTCATCAAAGGGTATAAGTCCAAGTAGAGTGTCCAAAAAGGAGCCATAAGGCCCCTTTCTCATTAGCGGTTTCGAGGTACGAAACCAAGCACATCATATACAGTTTCTAAGGTGTGCGCAGCTTTGGCTCGGGCCTTATCTGCGCCCAGCGACAAGATCTTACATAAGCCTGCTTCATCAGCACGTAGCTCATGAAAGCGGGCTTGGATCGGTGCCAGCATAGTCAGTACCGCATCGGCGGTTTCGGTTTTCAAATGGCCGTACATCTTGCCTTCAAAGTGCTGCTCTAACTCTTTAATGCTGCGGCCACTGGCGCCGGACATTAAGGTTAGCAGATTTGACACGCCAGGCTTATTTTCTGTATCAAAGCGCACTACAGCAGGCTCTTCTGAGTCAGTTACTGCTCGTTTTAGCTTCTTGGCGATCACCTTAGGGTCTTCTAGCAAGCCAATAAAGTTATTCACGTTTTCGTCTGACTTGGACATCTTCTTAGTCGGTTCTTGCAAGCTCATGATGCGTGCGCCATCCACAGGAATAAACGGCTCTGGCACGGTAAATACCTCGCCATAAAGCTGGTTAAAACGATAGGCCACATCTCGAGATAATTCCAGATGCTGTTTTTGATCGTTACCCACAGGAACCTGGCTGGTTTGATAAAGCAAGATATCGGCGGCCATCAATGCGGGATAGGTAAATAAACCGGCATTGATGTTTTCCGCATAACGGCTGGATTTATCTTTAAACTGGGTCATGCGCGATAATTCGCCAAACTGGGTATAACAATTGAGTATCCAGGCCAGCTGTGCATGCTCAGGTACATGCGACTGAATAAAAATCGTACTCTGCTCTGGATCCAAGCCAATGGCCAAGTATAAAGCCGCCGCGTCTAAACAGGCGGCGCGCAGCGCTCTGGGGTCTTGGCGCACAGTAATGGCATGCAAGTCAACGATGCAATACAAGCAGTCATAGTCTTGCTGCATGCTCACCCATTGGCGCAGCGCACCCATGTAGTTACCTATAGTGAGCTGGCCCGACGGCTGAGCACCGCTAAAGACGATGGGTTTGGCCGAGGCCTTAGCTTGCTGTTCAACCATGATGCTATTCCTTGTGGGCATTTTTAATGTTTGTTTTTAATAAAGAGAAGGGTTTAGCTTTGTAGCCGTCGCTTCTTTTATACTGAAAGCTTCGCGGGTTCCTGTTGCTGGCAACTTATTTCACCGGTTTTGTACAGCAGAATATTTTAATCAACATAAAACCGTGGCGAAGTCCTCTTTACTTAAGAGACGACCACCTACCTTAAGTCACGACCAGCGGCAAAGAAGGTGTTTTATTTAGCTTGGCGCTATTAATTAAGTAGCTCAAGCAGGTCTTTGAAATCACTCAGCACCCAATCGGGGTGACTGTCGGCGATATTGCGGCCGTAGTTATAGCCGTAGCTAAGGCCCACAACCTTGATACCTGCCGCCTGAGCCGCTAGCACGTCGTTTTCAGAGTCCCCCACCATCAAAGTCTGGCTTGGCGCAATACTCAACGTCTGACAGACATGTAATAAAGGGGCAGGATCGGGTTTTTTCTGCGCTAAGCTGTCACCGCCGAGCACTTGCGAAAAATACTCAGCTAAACCGCTACTGGCTAAAATATCGGGCACGAAGCGATACGGCTTATTGGTAACCAGCGCCAAGATTTTTCCTGCCGCTTTAAGCTGGTGAAGCGTCTGGTGCACCCCTGCATATAAGGTAACCGGCTGCTCACTTAAACTGGCATAGGCCATATCAAAGCGCGCACGGGCTTTCTCATGCTCAAGCGAGGTGGGGGCATGACCCAAGGCATGATTGAGCGCCCGTTCAACCAGTTTGTCGGCGCCATTACCCACCCAGTGCTGCACCGCCTGCAATTCGGCGTGAGCCAGACCCTGTTCATTAAGCATGATATTAACGGCTTTCCACAGCTGCGGCAGGCTGTCGATCAAGGTGCCGTCTAAATCAAACTGCACCAATTTAATGTGGCTTAAATCGTGGCGGAGCAAATCCTTACTTGGCATGAACCCTCGCCAGCTCGCGGCGCATTTGCTCAATCACAGCTTTATAATCAGGCTGGCTAAAGATGGCAGAGCCCGCCACAAACATATCGGCGCCGGCTTCGGCAATGGCGCGAATATTTTCAACCTTAACGCCACCGTCGATTTCTAAGCGAATTTGCCGACCGCTGTCATCAATGAGACGACGCACTTGACGAAGTTTATCGAGTGTGCCGTCGATAAAAGACTGGCCGCCAAAGCCGGGGTTCACCGACATCAGTAAGATCACGTCTACTTTATCCATCACGTATTCTAAATAGCTTAACGGCGTGGCGGGATTAAAGACTAAGCCTGCCTGACACCCCTGCTCTTTAATTAAGCCTAAGGTACGATCTATGTGCTCGGAAGCTTCCGGATGAAAGGTAATGATAGACGCACCGGCCTTGGCAAACTGCGGCACTAGGCTGTCGACCGGCTTCACCATTAAATGCACATCTATGGGCGCGGTAATACCGTAATCGCGCAGCGCTTGGCAGACCATGGGACCTATGGTGAGGTTGGGCACGTAATGGTTATCCATTACATCAAAGTGCACCACATCGGCCCCAGCATGGAGCACATTGCTTACCTCTTCACCTAAGCGGGCAAAGTCAGCAGACAAGATAGAGGGGGCAATCAAGTAGTCAGTCATAGGGGTTCCCATAAGCGCAAATAAACCCGCCAATTCTATAGTAAATCAGCAACAATCGCCAAGTTCGGCAACTAAATGGTAAGGCTGAATGGTGGATCGTGAGGGTAATACGCATGAATATTGCGACTGCGCCATTTGCAGGATCAGATGCTTAGAATTTTAGTGAAAGGTGATTATTTAATTAAATCTTAAAATGACTCATTAACTAGTGGTGCTAGGTGTTCGGCGCTGTATTCCACATCGTGCTCGGTAAACAGTGCCAACAGCTCGTCAACACGTTTGCGATTAAGGGCGTTACGGCTGATAGTGCGTTTGACTGATATTACTTGTAAATCAGCACCTCGATACAGCTCGCGAGTGAGTTCGATATCATGATTGCTCACTAATACCGGCACACCTTTGGCTGCGGTCTCGCGGGCTAGACGCGCCAAGATCGCCTGATCGTCTAAGGTAAAACCGTTAGCCGCATAAGTGGTAAAACCTGTGGTAGACAAAGGAGCATAAGGCGGGTCGCAGTAAAACACTTGATCTGCTTGAGCTTGAGCAAACACCTCGGCATAACCTTGGCAGACGAAGGTAGCCTTTTGCGCCTTTTCGGCAAAAAACCACAGCTCACGCTCAGGAAAATACGGCTTTTTATAGGCGCCGAAGGGTACATTAAAGCCGCCACTCTTGTTGTAGCGGCATAAGCCGTTATAGCCATGACGATTTAAGTAGAGAAACAGTAAGGCGCGACGAAAGCGGTCTTGCTCTTGGTTAAAGGCAACGCGATAGTCGTAATAGGCGGCTTTATCGTTATTGGTAGGCACAAACAAAGCCGCCGCTTCACGGATAAACACCTCGGGTTGGCTTTTCAGCAACTCGTAGAGGTGAATTAAATCCGCGTTAATATCAGCCAGTAAGTAGGACTCAAAATTTGAGTTTAAAAATACCGACCCCGCACCCATAAAAGGCTCGACCAAGACACGACCTTCGGGCAAGCGCGCATTGATGCTTTCTACTAGGCCGTATTTGCCACCGGCCCATTTTAAGAACGCCCGAGTTTTAGTCATTGTTGTCATTGACGCCGCAGTTGTCATTGAAGCTGAAAGTTGTCATTAAAACCGAACCAATAAAGGGCGCGCATTGTAACCATTAGCCACTGTGATGACTAGGGCGTGATTTCTTTTTGTGCTTGAGCAAAGGGTTTAGGCCAAGGCTTGGAAGCCTGTAATACAGATGGTAAGCCCTTCACCGCATCCCGAGCTTGTTTGGCCGACACATAGTCACCTTGAACTAACACAAACCAAGGCTGCCCATCTATGGTGCGTGGATAAATCCATGCTGGATTGAGTTTATGCTGGCTTACCAAGGCTTCTAATACCGATTTATTGCGCCCCGCTAACAACTGTAAGGTGTATCGCTGAGGCGATTTTTGTTTCAAGTCCGCCACACTACCTAAATTAGCGCCTGCATTTTGGCTAACGGCCACAGGCTTAGCGGGTGCAGGCTGAGTAGCTACTGGCTTAGGCGGCGCAGGTGGCGTGGGCTTAGCAGGTGCAGCTTGGGCATTCACTGCGTTAGGCTGGCGCTGCATCAGCTGATTCACCACCTCATCTTCGATAACGATTCGCTCTTCATCACCATTAATCGGCGTTTGGGTGTCAGTGGCGGCTATGCTGGGGGTCTCTGGCAACTGAGCATTGGCCCATGGTTGTACTGTGTCATTGTTATTCATGTCATTGCCAAGAACAGGATTACCATTCGCATCCAATTGCGGCGGAGCACCCAGTGCCGAAGTGGGTGACTGCAGATCACCGATACTGGTCGGCGATATGCCGTTAGGCACAGGGGCAGGCAGCACCAGCTCGTCAGGTGAAGATTGCGCCAGCTCAGGCTTATCTGGGCTGCTAGTTAAACTGACGATCACGATTAATAACAGTACCACTATCAAAACAGTCAGCAGTGCTTTAACAGACTTCTGCTCTAGCAGGTGTCGATAATTTTCTATGTTCATCTGGGGCTCCATCATGTCGATAACCTGACCCGGATAATGAATATCCAAAGCGGTCTCTGGGGGTGGCTGAAATGTTAAGGCTTGCCATAACTGCTCTTGGTCAGCCGAGGTTAACGGTGGCACTTCCACTTCTAATACTTGAGCTTGCATTGCCTCGTCAAGTGACTGGCGAACCTGCATTGCCCACTCGGCCGTGCCCAGCAACAGCATAAAAGGCCGCAGCGCCGCCGGCAAGGTCGCGTAGACTTGTACCAGTTCTTGCAGTTGAATATCTGTCAACCAAGCACCGTTGTCTACTATCAACAAGCGTTTGTGTAGGCTCTGTGCCAAGAGCCGCGTCATGGAATCGACCAGCGAGTCTTGTGCATCAAAAATCGCCCCTGAAAACCACTGGCTGAGTAGCGCTTCGCGAAAACGGTCGTGGCTGTCGAGGGCTTTAGCATCCAATAGTACCGGATAGCTAAGGCTAGTTTGCTCGATAAATAAGTTAGCTAAGTGAGTCTTACCCGCCCCTTCAGGGCCAGTCAGTAAGATAAAATCAGTTTCAAGGCGGGAAAGATGGCGCAGCCGCGCGAGCAGCTGCTGCTGAGAAGAAAAAGGTAAATTTACGGTATCGGTCACACCGAGGATTCCGACACCACCAAGCCTAACTGTTGTTCGGTGACATCACTGACCACCTGAGCACTACCGATGCCGACCGGCAATACCAAACGTAATTGGCCAGCCAATACTTTTTTATCACGCATCATGTGCGGCAAATATTGACTCAAGCTCATGGTACTCGGGCCAACAATAGGCAAGTTAGCGGCCAATAATAGCTGCTTAACGCGATGCACTTGCTCATCACTCATATCACCGCGCAAGCGCGCCGTGTAGCATGCCTGCACCATGCCCACTGCCACAGCTTCACCGTGTAACCAGTTGCCATAGCCCATTTCGGCTTCAATGGCATGACCAAAAGTGTGACCGAGATTTAAAAGAGCGCGCACACCATGCTCACGCTCGTCACGGCCCACCATGTCGGCTTTAATCTCGCAGCAGCGACGAATGGCGTAACTTAAGGCCGCAGGCTCTAGCTGTTGTAAGCGCACCACATTTTGCTCAAGCCAGCTAAAGAAGTCTGCGTCCCAGATAATGCCGTATTTAATGACTTCGGCCAGACCCGCTGCAAATTCGCGTGCGGGCAAAGTTTGCAGACACAAGGTGTCGATCAGCACTAATTGCGGCTGATAGAAGGCACCTATCATGTTTTTACCTAAAGGATGGTTAACCGCCGTTTTGCCGCCCACCGAGGAGTCGACTTGCGCCAATAAGGTGGTAGGCACCTGAATAAAAGGCACGCCGCGCTGGTAACACGCTGCGGCAAAGCCAGTGAGATCACCAATCACACCGCCACCTAAGGCGATCATGGTAGTGTCGCGGCCATGATTACCGGCCAGTAAGGCACTCATCACCTGATTAAAGGTGTCTAGGCTCTTAAACTGCTCACCATCGGGCAGCACCAAAGCCTCAACTTGCAGGGGCGCAAGCGCCGCCAGCAAAGTGTCTAGGTACAAGGGCGCCACTACTTCATTGGTGACCACCATGACTTTGCTGCCACTAATAGCATTGCGCAACAACTCACCTTGAGTCAGCAAGTGCTCGGCAATGAGGATGGGGTAGCTGCGCTCACCCAAACTTACGGTTAACCTTTCCATGGATCTCCTGGCCTACAAGCCGATCAGCTCGACAATATGATTGGCAACCAGTTTGGCGCCTTGCTCGTCGGTACGCACCACATAATCGGCAATTTCTAAATACAATTCGTTACGCTCGGCTGCTAATCGCGTCAGCACGTCTTCCGGTGCTTCTTCTGTTTGTAGCAGTGGGCGACGTTTGTCTTTCTGTACGCGAGCCAGTTGTTTCTCTACCGGTGTTTCTAGGTAGATAACGATGCCCCGCGCCGACAACCGATTACGGCTCTCTTTGCTTTTGATAGAACCACCGCCGGTCGCCAACACTATGCCCTGCAACTCACTCAGGTCGTTGATGACTTTTTCTTCACGGTCGCGAAAGCCTTCTTCGCCTTCGACATCAAATACCCAGCTGATATCGGCACCGGTACGGCGCTCAATTTCATGATCGGAGTCATAAAACTCCATATGCAGTTGCTGCGCTAGGTATTTACCGATGGTGCTCTTGCCCGCACCCATAGGCCCTACAAGGAAGATATTGCGTTTCTCAGCCATGTTACACGAAATTCTCACAAACGAATGCGCCCCACGAACACCGCAGGGTCGACGATGGACCTAACCTTAACTTTCTGAAATTGGACGCCGAATTATCGCAACTGTACCGGTCGCTGGCAAGCGACAACGGTCTTTAGGGATCAAAGAGGTCTTGAGACAGTCCTCAGGATTGGCGTGCAATAGCTTGTTTTAGGTCGCTTGGCGGTCAATTTAGCCGCTGTTTCTCAAGGCATACGAATACTAAAATTCAAATACTAAGGCGCACAATACGGCGCGCAGCCCAGATAATCAACTCACGCTTGTTATTATGATAGGCATTAATCTGCAATTTCATTCAAAATTATTAGCGTGCTTTGCGCACCAAGAGAGGGGCGTTAAGCCCGATATGATGCAAAAAATGCCCTCCCCTCTGGCTTAACAAAAAATATTTGGTCATGTTCACCGTCCATTTAGCGCCGCCAGTTCACTCATATAAACGCAATGTGGTCTGTTGAGTGCCCGGACAATGCTGACTGCCAAAGCGGTTTTGTTTAAGCGTGACTGTTTGCGCACTTATAGCCATCACTTCCCCTAAATCGTCATTCTCCCCTGACTGGACGCTAGCAGCGGAATCCTGACGACTTGCGATTAACCGCTGCCCTAGCCTAACCGGATAAATGGCTCCACCAGCCACTTGGATCAAGGCCATCCCTTTCGCTGAGCGCTCGTTAAATGAAAGATCGTTAAATGAGTGTTCGCTAAAGATAGCGCGCAATATCAGCTCGGGTAGCATCTTGGCTTCGCATTCCTCTGACGGCGTTAAGTGGAAATCAGCGTCAACCATTACCTTCGTGGTTGCGCCATTAAGACTGCGGCTCGCCAGCAGTTCGTCCGACAAAAAAGTTTCGCTCGGCCAAAAGAATGGATTGCGCTTAGCCTGTGCTTGGTAAGACAGCGCCTGAGAAGGCGGCACTGAAACAGTGGCTAATGGCAATAACGGCTCAGCTGAGACGCTCTGCCACTTAGCCGCATTGGCAATATATTCGTTGATCGACTCCGGCTCGCTACACGCGCACAGTAACCAGCACACTGCCATTAATAGTCCACTTTGTAAGCTCCTATCATGCTTCATGGATCCACACTCCTTTCGTCCGCTGAATACACATAAGCTGTGGCTAACAGGCTCATAGTCAGCTGCGGCGCAGTTGGCTCCGCCGGCGCGTTGAAGGAGCGAGAGCTGACGGCCTTATTATATAGGGTTTGGCCTTGCTCAGCCTCGAGTCGGCGAATATCTAAGCGCTCAATCACCACCAGCCGAGGCAAGGCCGACACCCGTGCCACAAAATGCCCCAGCTGATGGTAATCCCCCCGCAAGTTGAGTTGTAACGGCAGCTCTCGTGCATCAGCTCGTGTCCGCTCCGCCTGCCACTGAAAACCAGTAAGCACTAAACCGTTTTTGTCGGCGAGTGCACTGAGTTCAGTAAGTAGGTTGGCGGCTTGCCGCTGATGAGGTAGCTGTTGCTGCGCACTGGCAACTTGCTGCTCTAACCGCGCTAACTGGTGCTGATAAGTAGGTAACTGAGCGGCGGCTTGCTTTTTATGCATAAAAGTACGCTTCAATTCGGTCTCTTGAGCACGCATTTGCTGCCAAAGTCCCCAAGGATCGGCGAGAAAAAAATAGCTTCCGCTTAAGCACAACAGCAGCGTAACCAAGGCTAAGAACAAGAATTTGGCACCCGCTGGCCAAACCGCAATTTGATCTAGCTCTAGCTCGCTCAGTTTCCAACCCATGGCTCCTCCTCGTTTAACGCTTTTTCCAGTTCACGGCCAAGAGTGGTGAGTGGTTCTGGTAAGGAAACACCAGCAGCAAGCTGTGCCTGCAACGAGAATTGCTGAGTGCCCGACTGAGCGGCATCTGCCGGTGAGTGTGCTTGCAGACGCGGTTCACTCAACCAAGAAAGTCCTTCGATGCGCTGTATTAAGTCGGCTAACTGGCCATAATTATGAGCTTGCCCCTTAAGCTCAAGCGTCTGTGGCGTTAATTGCACGCTGTCTAGCCTTACCCCTTTGGGCAACCAACTGGGTAAGTGATTAAGCAGTTGCAAGGCCCGATCACGACTGTGTTGTAAGGGCACGATGAAATCACGACGCACCGCCAGTTGTTGTTCTTGTTGGCGCAACAGATCCAACTGCAGCAAGACATCGTCAAGACCGGCGCTCGCCTGCAGCAGTTGTGCATTACGCCACTGCTGGCGTTGGGTTTGTTGCTGAATATACTGACCCGCTAGCCACACAAGCCCCATGCTCAGCAGGCAAATCATCCCTAGCTGGCGAAAAATACGCCGCTTTTGCTTAGCTTGATGCAGAGACCGCCATGGTAATAAATTTATGTGAGACATGGCATGTCTCGACGCAGAGCTAACCCAAGGGCAGTGCTGAAGGCCGCCGCTTCTAAGTAAAGATGAGACGCTATGCGCGCCGTATGACCGAACGCACGACTAAAATCAGGTTCTTGCACGGCGATACCCAACCGCTGATTAAGCAAGGGCACTAACTTAGCCAGATCAGGATAGCTGCCACAAAGCATCAACTGCTCGGGTGGCGCTTGCTCTAAGTGACTACAAAACAACTGCCACTGGCGCTGCACTTGGCTAATCACCAATTCGCTGTAATCATGATTATCCAGCTTCGCCTCTTCCACATCGGCGGCGAGAGGTTGTACACGCTGGTAAATAATCTCGCCATCGGTCAGCACCATAAAGGTGAGGCTCTCGGTACTCAGCTCCAGCGTGGCCACTAATTGACCAAGCCGAGGCTGCAATAGAAAATTCACCGCACGTGCTAAGGCATGGCTACCAATATCCACGACTTGCGCGTGCCAACCCGCTTGACGCAACGCCTTTACTCGGGCTTGCACATGCTCGGTACGCGCGGCACTGAGCAATACTTGGTCGCAATCGGCATGGAGTGCACAGGATTTAAGCATTTCAAAATCTAGGCTAATATCTGCTAGCGGAAAAGGCAGTTGCCCCGCTGCGGCTTGTTGCACATGCAGCGCCAACATTTCAGGCGGCAAGCTGTTGGGCACATGCAATATTTTTGTCGTTACGCTACTGCCCGTTACGGCCGTGGCTACGTTGCGACGGCGTACCTTAAGCAAGCGTCGCAATTCGCCAAGAGCTCGCACCACTTGTGGCAGATTGTGTATTTGATGATCAAGGATGGCGCCGTTGGGCGTGGCAACACAGGCCATGCTTTGCAACTGATAACGTGCGGGCTGATGTGGAGTGGCAGGGTGATAACGTAGCGCCACGGCATAAATACGCTGACTGCCAAAATCAATGCCGAGCAAGGTTTCTGCGGCGGTATTGGTATTAAATTGCAGCTGAGTGCGAACAAGACCTTTGAGCCACTCACTTAATTTAAGGCTGAGTTTTTCACTCTGCTTTTCGCTCGGGTCTATGCTTTGATTAACGCTCAAGGTAACGCTGGATAGAGGGCTCAACATAGGCATCCATGCTGTGTGATGAGTCATCGATTAAGCATAGACAGCATCTGCAGACTGAGGGCGTGATTGACCTTAAAAACACAAAGCACTCGAATAAGCAGCCCTATACAGGATATACTTGCTGGCTAAATGAGCGATAATTAATTCTGGGTTACTACTTCATGCTTAAATGGCTAATTCGCCTGTTCTTATTCGGTTTATTCTTGGCAATCTGCGCTGTGGGTAGCGTGTTTGTGCTTTATCAACAGGTAAAGCCTGAATTGCCCGATGTGTCTGAATTGAAAGATATACGGCTGGAAACACCGATGCGCATCTTCAGCCAAGATGGTGAGCTGATCTCACAATATGGTGAACAGCGCCGCACTCCCATCGCGATCGCAGACATGCCGCCTATGCTGATAGATGCGGTATTAGCCATTGAAGATGCACGTTTTTATGAACACCCAGGCATAGATGTGATTGGTATTACTCGTGCCGCCACCGTGTGGTTTTCTACAGGCAAAAAGAGCCAAGGTGCCAGTACTATCACTCAGCAAGTCGCACGTAACTTCTTCCTCAGCCGCGAAAAGACCATCACGCGTAAGATCAAAGAAGTGTTTCTGGCCCTGCACATTGAATCTTTGTTAAGCAAAGACGAAATCTTAGCGCTCTACTTAAATAAAATCGCGCTGGGGCATAGATCTCATGGCGTGGGTGCGGCGGCCCAAGTCTATTACGGTAAAGAAGTATCAGAGCTAACCTTAGCCGAAGCCGCCATGATTGCCGGCCTTCCTCAAGGCCCATCTGTGCTAAACCCTATCAGTAATCCAACCCGAGCCGCCGAACGCCGCGCGCTTGTGCTGGGCCGTATGCTCGAAACCGACAAAATTAGCCGCGAGCAATACGACCAAGCCATGGCCGAGCCAGTCGCGGCACGCTATCACGGCGCCGAAATAACCCTGAGTGCACCTTATATCGCGGAAATGGCCCATCAATTTGCGTTAACTATGTTTGGTGAAGAGGCTTACACCAAAGGCCTAAAGGTCTACACCACAGTGCAGTCCGACGAGCAGCAAGCTGGCACCCAAGCACTGGTCAATGGCTTACTGGCCTATGATTTGCGCCACGGTTATCGCGGCGCCACCGAAAAGCTCTGGCAAGGTACGCCTTGGTCCGCCGAGAAAATTAATGAACACCTCGCCGACTTACCCAGCTATTGGCCGTTAGAGCCCGCTATTGTTACCGCCGTCGACGCTCGCAGTGCCACCGTATTGGTCAAAAATAAGGGCGCGCAGACTTTAGCTTGGGATGGCATTAAGTGGGCTCGACCTTATATCGCTGATAACCGCCAAGGTAATGCACTGCGCCAAGCCAAAGATGCGCTGGCAGTGGGTGATTTAATTTGGGTGCGCCCCCAAGGTGAGCAGTGGATGTTAGCGCAATTGCCCGAAATAAACGGTGCCCTCGCCGCCTTAGATCCTAATACTGGCGCTGTGACCTCACTCGTGGGGGGCTTTAACTTTATCCTCAATAAATTTAACCGTGCTCAGCAAGCTGAGCGTCAAATGGGGTCGAATATTAAGCCCTTTATTTATTCTGCCGCCCTCGACAAAGGCTTTAGTTTAGCCAGCATGATTAACGATGCGCCTATTAACCATTGGGATCCGGGCTCAGGAAAAAGCTGGCGCCCCAAGAACTCACCCAACGTCTATGACGGCCCAATTCGAATTCGAGAAGCATTGGCTCGTTCTAAAAACGTGGTCTCTATTCGTTTGCTACGCGAAGCAGGCATTCCTGCCGCATTGCAGCGTCTCAACGACTTAGGCTTTGATACTTCAAATATTCCGGCCACCGAAAGCTTAGCGTTGGGCTCACCCTCAGCCACACCGCTACAAATGGCCACCGGCTATGCGGCATTCGCCAATGGCGGCAAGAAAGTGACACCTTTTGTAGTACAGCGCATTGAAGACAGCACAGGTAACGTCTTGTATGAAGCTGCGCCCATGATGACCCAAGTGCTTAGCGAAGAGACTTCTTTTCTGATCAGCCAAGCGCTGAACTCAGCGATTTGGGGTGGCAGCAGCAATGGTCGCAACTGGAACGGCACCGGTTGGCGTGCAGGAAAAGCATTACAAAGACACGACATAGCAGGTAAAACGGGTACTACTAACCAGTCTCGTGACGCTTGGTTCTCGGGTTTTACGCCAGACCGCGTGGCTAGTGCTTGGGTGGGCTTCGATAATTTTGCTCGCCCCTTAGGCCGCACTGCTTACAACGCGAATCTAGACGGTAATCAGGTAGCAGGTGGCGAATTTGGAGCCAGTACCGCTATGCCAATTTGGATAGACTATATGAAGGTAGCATTGGAGCCATTTCCAGAGCGAGAGCGCCCTATGCCCACAGGCTTGTATACCGCCACTATCGATCCTAGCACAGGTTTAAAAACCACAGACAAAGGCGTGACTGAGTACTTTGTGCCCGGCACCGAGCCAAAATACTACAGCCGCCCAGAAACCAGCCAGTCCTTTGGTGGCACCAGCGTCACCGATGATTTGTTTTAATCGCGTGCGGTGTGAGGCGTTTAATATAGCGCTGAGATAAATTAGAAAAAATCCACGCCTTGGCGTGGATTTTTATTTTGGGCTTTGCATAAAAAATGATAATCACACATACCCGCAGGCAAAGTGATTTTTTGTAGGAATCAATTTATTCGGCTCGGTTTTACTTATCGTTTGATGCTTGATGCTCCACAATGTTTTTAATCAGCTTGGCCACTTCATTAAAACAGGGGCGGCGTACCGAATGGGTGCGATACAGCAAGCTAATGGCACGACTAGGCACAGGATCCACCACCCGAATGTAACTCACGCCACTCTCGTTTTTTTGCAGATCGGTTTTTTGGAGATCGATTTGCTGAGGGTTAATGGCTAATTTAGGTATTAAGGTCAGGCCTGAACCTGCAGCTACCATGTTACGCAAGGTTTCGAGACTCGTGCCTTTAAAGTGCTGGTCTTCACCTATACCGGCGGCAAAACAAAAGCCCATTGCCTGATCACGCAAGCAATGGCCATCTTCCAGCATCAATAGTTTTTCGCCTTTTAACTCACTCAACGCCACTTCTTTACGGCTGGCCCAAGCATGATCGCTCGGTAGCGCCAGCAGCATGGGCTCGTGATACAGAGGCAAACTGCCAAAATTATCCATGTGATCGAGTTGCGCTAAAATCAGACAATCGAGTTCGCCATCGGCCAGCTGCTTAAGTAAGGTCTGGGTCTGGGCTTCATATAAATACAGCTGCAACTCGGGAAACTGCTGCTTGAGTGCCGGAATAATATGCGGTAATAAATAAGGGCCCACGGTCGGGATCAAGCCGATGTGTAGCTCGCCCGACAGCGGATCGGTAAAAGTACGCGCCATGTCCGTCAGCTCTTTCGTTTCAGCCAAAATACGCTTCGCTTGCGCAGTAATGGCCTCGCCCGCAGGCGTAAACAAGACCGAACGCGAGGTGCGCTCTATTAAGATCACGCCTAACTCTTCTTCTAATTTTCGTAGCTGACCGCTTAACGTTGGCTGACTGACGAAGCACTTTTCCGCGGCCTTACGAAAGTGCAGCTCTTGCGATAACGCCACCAGATATTCTAAATCTCGTAAATTCACGTTAGGTCCTTATTAAGTACAGTGAAAAGTGCAGTGAAGAATGAAGCCATAACTATCTTAATAAAGTGGGTATCTAGATAGCACAGCGCCGACTTTCGTCGGCGCTGTGGAGCTAAACAATGTTCACTTCTATGGTTTACGCCAAATACTCAGCTAACTCTTCACTGCCGCCTATATGACGACCATCAATGAATACCTGCGGCACAGTGCTGCGACCAGAAACCGCCTTTAAGGTGGTGCTGCTCACGCCTCTGCCTAACATCACTTCTTCGAAGCGCATGTTTTTATCGTTCAGCATTTGCTTGGCCCGCACGCAGAATGGGCAACCTAGCTTAGTAAACAGCGTAATAGCCGAAGGTTTAGCGGCAGCTGGGTTGATGTAGGCCAGCATAGTATCAGCATCTGACACTTCAAACGGGTCACCTGGCTTATTAGGCTCGATAAACATTTTATCGATAATGCCGTCTTTCACCAGCATAGAGTAGCGCCATGAACGCTTACCAAAACCTAAGTCTTGCTTGTCGACCAACATACCCATGCCATCGGTAAACTCGCCGTTGCCATCAGGTAATACGCGAATATTCTCCGCTTCTTGATCCGATAACCACGCATTCATCACGAAGGTATCGTTCACGCTTACACACACTATCTCGTCGACGCCGTTTTCGGCTAACGCGCTCGCCAACTCGTTATAGCGCGGCAAGTGCGTAGAAGAACACGTAGGTGTAAAGGCACCGGGCAAGGAAAACACGGCAACGGTTTTACCTTTAAAAATATCGTCTGTGCTCACATCAATCCACTGCTCGCCTTGGCGCGTTCTAAAGGTAACCTGAGGAACTGCCTGACCGGTTTTATCTTCTAACATAACTTACCCCTTAATGAGTGTGCTTTGCTTATTGTCTGTTTCGCTTCAATGGATTCATTATGCCCAGACTGGCACCGCAAGTTAAACCGTTAGTTTCTATCTTATCGATAGCTAATAACTATCAAAACAGAGCGCCAAGTTCAAGAAGACGGCACAAGTGCACAAAGCAGACAAAGAGGGAGAGTCTGCTTTACGCTGGACGCTTGGCACTCGATTTTAATCTATGTAGCAAAATTCAGGCACATAGGCCATGGCGGCCTCCACGACTTCCGGACCTGAACCCACTTTGTGGGCATTTTCACTTAAATGACGACGCCAAGCGCGCGCGCCGGGCAAGCCTTGAAACACACCTAGGGTATGGCGCGTCACGTTACCCAAATAAGCCCCTTGGCTAAGCTGCGTTTCTATATAAGGCAGTAATTGGCGGATCACTTCATGGCGACTCGGTACTGAATACGTATCACCAAACAGCTCAGCATCTACTTGTGCCAAGATATACGGGTTTTGATACACCTCGCGACCCAACATAACGCCGTCAAGTTGTTCTAAATGCAACTTGGCTTCATCTAACGTCTTAATGCCGCCATTCACCGCTATGGTGAGGTGAGGGTAATCACGCTTCAGCTGATAAACGCGCTCATAATCCAACGGCGGTACATCGCGGTTTTGCTTAGGGCTTAGCCCTTTCAGCCACGCCTTGCGCGCGTGCACAATAAGCGCATCCACGCCTACCTCAACTAACCCATCCACCAGCGTACAGAGAAATTGATAGCTGTCGAGCTCATCGATACCGATACGTGTTTTCACCGTCACCGGAATCGCCACCGCCGCTTTCATGGCCGCTATGCTGTCGGCCACCCGCTGGGGCTCAGCCATTAAACAAGCGCCAAACATGCCGTTTTGCACGCGATCGGACGGGCAGCCCACATTTAAGTTAATTTCATCATAGCCCTGGCGCTCTGCACGAATCGCACACTCAGCCAACGCCACAGGGTCACTGCCGCCCAGTTGCAGCACCAAAGGATGCTCGGCCTCGCTAAAGCCTAAATAATCGCCTTTGCCATGCAAAATCGCCCCCGTGGTGACCATTTCCGTATACAGCTGCGCATGGCGGCTCATCAAGCGATGAAAGTAACGGCAATGGCGATCAGTCCAATCGAGCATCGGAGCCACGGAGAAGCGAGCACTGGGATAATGAGTCATATAATAGAGGTCTTTTTGTACACAAAGACGGCCATTATACCTAAGCGGGCCTTAGGCCCCAAGCTTGATTAGATGAAGCTAAAGATGAGTGTGGTAAGATACGATTAATGATCAGTGAGGGTTTTAACAAATATGTCTATTCCACATCAGCTTGAGCGCGCCGATTTGCTGTGCAAACAGCGCGGGGTACGTTTTACCCCGACGCGCCGCAATGTCTTTATGATCATCGCTGAGTATCAAGGTGCGGTAAGCGCCTATGACTTGTTAGATAGGCTGAAAGAGCGAGAGCCCAACGCCAAGCCGCCCACCGTGTATCGGGCTTTGGATTTCTTGCTCGCTCAAGGATTTGTGCACAAGGTAGAGTCGCTCAATGCGTTTTTGTTTTGTGAGCACTTTGATGAGCACCATCCTATGCAGCTGTTAATCTGCAATCAGTGTGGTGTGGTGATTGAATTACACGATGACGCCATTAATCAGGCCTTCGAGCAACAGGCACAAGCCAATGGCTTCGTGATCACCAATCAGTCGATTGAAGCCCACGGCCAATGCCGCAGCTGCCAAGCTACGGAATAACAATGTTGAATGGTAGATTTTTAATGTTTAATTAAACATTCGCCATTCAACAGGCGTGCAGCGCTTAGTCCACATATTCCCAGCGCGGGCGGGCGGTGAGGCGCGTCACCAGCTCATAGGCGATGGTGCCCACGTGGCGCGCAATTTCTTCGGCGGCAAGGCCCTCTCCCCACAGCATCACTTCATCCCCAACGCGCTCATCGCCCTCGGGCCCTAAATCTACGGTCGCCATGTCCATGGCCACACGGCCCACTAGCGGATAACGGCGACCATTGATCAGCACAGGTGTACCCGGTGGCGCCATACGTGGGTAGCCGTCACCGTAACCCACGGCAATCACGCCAATGCGCGTATCTCGAGGGCTCACCCAACTGCCTGCATACCCTACCGGCTCGCCGGCCTTATGCTCGCGCACCGCAATTAAGCTACTGACAAAGTTCATGGCAGGCTTTAACCCTACGTCACTGCCCTGCTGCTCGCTAAAAGGCGTGATGCCATAAAGCATGATGCCGGGGCGAATAAAATCCGCGTGGGCGTCTGGAAACGCCATAACAGCGGCCGAATTACAGAGCGCACTGTATTTCACCTTGCCATTGGTGGCTTGTTTAAAGCGTACGATGGCAGCTTCAGTAACTGCGCGCTGCTCAGGCTCATCAGCCCGCGCAAAGTGGGTCATGGCATTTACAGGTTGCACCACTTGCTTGATGGCGCCTAAACGCGCCAAGATAGCTTCAGCCTGTTCTGTGCCAAAACCAATGCGGTGCATGCCAGAGTCAATTTTTAGCCAGACGTTAATGGGTGCAGCCAACGGCGTGCGCTCCAGCAGTACTAATTGCTCAGACTGATGAATACAGACGTGGAAATTATGAAGGGCAGCAAATTGCAGTTGCTCGGCGTTTAAGAAGCCAGACAGCAATAAAATGGGTTGGCTAAGACCACCGGCGCGCAGCTTTTGCGCCTCTTCAAAGCGGGCCACCGCAAACATGTCCGCCTCGTTTTTAAGGGCGGCGGCCACACTCAAATCACCATGACCATAGGCATTGGCTTTGACTACCGCCATCACTTGCGCCTTAGGCGCCAGTTGCTTGGCCAGCCGCAGATTATGTTGTACTGCGGCGAGACTGATGCGAGCAATAGCTCCGTGGGCATCCATCTTTATTCCTTAATATTCATCATCGTAGGCCGGCCCCGCATAGTTATCGAAGCGCGAATATTGCCCCTGAAAGGTCAGCCGAACGCGGCCGATAGGACCATTTCGTTGCTTGCCTATTATAATCTCGGCGATGCCCTTTTCTGTGCTGTCGTCGTGATAAACCTCATCTCGATAAATAAACATGATCAAATCCGCATCTTGCTCAATAGAACCTGATTCACGCAGATCCGAGTTGATGGGTCGTTTATCAGCGCGCTGCTCTAGGCTTCGGTTCAGCTGTGAAAGCGCCACCACCGGCACTTCCAGCTCTTTAGCCAAGGATTTCAGCGAGCGGGATATCTCGGCAATTTCCAGAGTACGGTTATCCGCCAAACCCGGCACCGACATTAACTGTAAATAGTCGATCATGATCATGCTAATACCGCCATGCTCACGGGCAATACGCCGCGCCCGTGCGCGCACTTCGGTGGGCGTGAGACCAGAAGAATCGTCGATATACAGCTGACCTTTCTCCAGCAGCATACCCATAGTAGAAGACAGACGTGCCCAATCCTCGTCATCTAACTGGCCGGTACGGATCTTGGTTTGATCGATGCGCCCCAATGAGGCCAACATCCGCATAATAATCTGCTCTGAGGGCATCTCCAAAGAGAAGATAAGCACAGGCTTATCACTGGTAAGGGCCGCGTGCTCGCACAGGTTCATGGCGAAGGTGGTTTTACCCATAGAAGGTCGCGCGGCTACGATGATCAGGTCTGAAGACTGAAAACCCGCGGTCATCTTATCCAAGTCTTTATAACCAGACGACACACCGGTAATGCCCTGATGGGGGTTTTTATACAGCTCTTCTATTTTACCAACCGTCTTTTCCAGCAAAGTGCGTAACGGCTGCGGCCCTTCATTGGCGTTGCTGCGGCTTTCAGCAATTTTAAAGACTTTACTTTCAGCTAAATCAATTAAGGCACCCGCATTACGCCCTTGAGGATCGAAGCCGGATTCGGCGATATCGTTTGCCACGGCAATCATTTCTCGCACCAAGGCCCGCTCGCGCACAATTTCGGCATAGGCACCGATATTGGCGGCACTGGGAGTATTTTTAGCGATTTCGACTAAGTATGAAAAACCACCCACAGTATCCAGCGCTTCGTGGCGTTCTAGCTCTTCTTGTACCGTGATCAAGTCAATCGGGTCATTGATCATGCTTAAGCGCTGCATGGCTTGAAAAATCAAGCGGTGCGGTCGACTATAAAAATCCGGCTCAGAAACTTTCTCCGACACTCGATCCCACGCATTGTTATCCAGCAACAAACCACCCAGCACAGCTTGCTCTGCTTCAAAGGAATGGGGCGGCATTTTTAACTGGGCTACGGCGTGGTCGATTTTAGTGACGGTTTTCTCGCTCATGAACTTCTCTCTGCTATTAGCTATGACCAAGGCGTGTGGGTGTTAGTCATGTACGGGTATTGTACTGCGATACGAGGCCTAACATCCACGGTCGTGAAGTTCAGCAACATATTGATGCGACTCTAGCTCACGACTGGCTGATTATTTGATCAGTAGTTGACATAACATGTCCCTGCTTTAGGATGTGTTTGTCTGTCATTCAAGGAAGCTCATATGCGCAAGTTGCTTACATTATTTACTCTTATTTTTGCGGTTGGCATTACTGCCGCCGCATTTGATGCCGAAGCCCGTAAAATGGGCGGCGGTCGTTCTTTTGGTAAGTCCTATAAAACAGCCCCCGCTCAACCTGCTAAGCAAAATACCGCGAACCAAGCCGGTCAAACCCAAACCCCTAAAAAATCCGGTGGCATGATGGGTGGCCTGTTAGGCGGCCTGCTGGCCGGTGGTTTATTAGCAGCCCTGTTTAGCTCTGGCGCCTTTGAAGGCTTTAAGATGATGGACTTTTTGCTCATCGCCGCCCTCGCCTTCGTCGCCTTTAAGATCTTCAGCACATTGCGTAAAGGTAAAGCACAAACCGCTCGCCCCGCTTACGGCGGCCCCCAGCAGTTTGAAGCGCCGAAGCCGTTTAGCCCAACGCCTGCCGCAGAAAACAGCGCTGCTGCCAGCACTGCCGGCAGCAGCGGTTTTGCGCCAAGCGACGTGCCTTTTAACTTGCCTCCAGGTTTTGATATGCAAGCCTTCTTACAGGGCTCACGCGAGCATTACCGCACCCTGCAAGATGCCTGGAACACCAATGACTTGGAAAAGATCCGCGAATACGTTTCTCCGGAGCTGTTTAGCGATTTAAGCCAAGAGCGCGCCACCTTAAGTGGTGACCAGCATACCGAAGTCATGTTTGTGGATGCAGAATTGGTGCGTGCCGACCACACCTCTTATCACGCTCAAGTGAGTTTGAAGTTCAGTGGTCGTTATCGCGATAGCCATGAAGGCGTAGAGCAAGACATTACTGAAATTTGGCATCTTGAGCGCGACTTAAACCAAGAAAATGCCCCTTGGTTAATCGTTGGCTTGGAAGACACCACATCAGCGTAAGTTAGCTAAATGAGTGTAGAAGGCGCCTTAGGGCGCCTTTTTTATAGGTGATAACATGGCTCTGTCGAATGTAAGTATGGCTTTAGCCGTGAAACCTACGCAGGTTCTGATGCACAGGATATACCGTTGCGATGAATTGATATGAAGTTTCAAGTTTTGCTGCACAAACCGGCCGACTAAAGCGGCTTCTACAAGGATCGCTTCTTTCTAGACGGCTCTGAGTCTGATGTCGGTGTTTTTCTTTTGTAGCCACCCGTCTCTTTGGTAAAGAGGACTTCAGCGAGCCAGCGTAGCTGGATGTTTTTAAGGCCAAGGCCAACAACCAAACCGAGCCGAATAAATTGGCTCTTACAAGGTAACAACAAAGTGTCGTCTACAGAGGGAAATTATTTGCGGACATCAAACGCAAAAAAGCCTGCTTTAAGCAGGCTTTTTTAATGTGGTGCACCTTGGAGGATTCGAACCTCCGACCGCTCGGTTCGTAGCCGAGTACTCTATCCAGCTGAGCTAAAGGTGCGGGTAAAACTGTAAAATTTTTCTCTGTACGTCAATCTATACATTTAGATGGTGCACCTTGGAGGATTCGAACCTCCGACCGCTCGGTTCGTAGCCGAGTACTCTATCCAGCTGAGCTAAAGGTGCAGCGTTAAAATGTCTTACTCTTTTATAATCAACACCACGAGTGTTGCTTACGATATGGTGCACCCTGGAGGATTCGAACCTCCGACCGCTCGGTTCGTAGCCGAGTACTCTATCCAGCTGAGCTAAGGGTGCTAAATATGGCGGTGAGGGAGGGATTCGAACCCTCGATGCGGATTAACGCATACTCCCTTAGCAGGGGAGCGCCTTCAGCCACTCGGCCACCTCACCGGTTTGTGTGGCGTATATTACCGTCACACGAAAATATGTCAAACCCTTTTCTTACCTGTTTTGTTTACATGCGCAGTCTTTATACACTTTGTGCTAAAAATCGTCATCTTGAACAAAAAACATCACACTATTACTTAAATAGTTACTTAATAAGTCTCGTCTGCTGCGTTGCCTTTCTCGGCTTGTATGCGCATATAAATCTCTTCACGGTGCACAGATACTTCTTTGGGTGCATTGACACCTATACGAACCTGATTGCCCTTTACACCCAATACGGTCACGGTCACTTCGTCACCTATCATCAGGGTTTCCCCTACTCGCCTAGTTAATATCAGCATCTGGTGCTCCTGTGGCTGCTATGCATTAGAAAATATTGTTATTTATTATCCGCTAAAGGGGTGCAAAAACCTAGCTTACTCTGTTAACAAATATCGTTAATCGTTACTAAAACAAAAGGCCTGTCACTGACAGGCCTCTTAGATTCACAATTTTAGTGCTTTACGCTTATGATTTTACTCATCAGCTCTTACAAGCGTTCGGTCAGCCAAGGCGTAACTGACGCCAAGGCAACAGGCAGCTGAGCGGGCTCAGTACCACCGGCTTGCGCCATGTCGGGGCGACCACCGCCCTTACCACCTACTTGCTGGGCAACCAAGTTGACTAGCTCGCCAGCTTTGACCTTAGCGGTTAAGTCTTTGGTCACACCGGCGATCAAGCTCACCTTACCGTCGTTAACCGTGGCCAGCAGCACTATGCCTGACTGCAGCTTCACCTTAAGGTCATCCAAAGAACCGCGCAGTGATTGGCTTTCGGCGCCGTTAAGGTCAGCTATCAGTACCTTAGTGCCATTGATCTCAATCACTTGCTCTAACAGCGCCGTGCCCGCTTGTGCGGTGAGCTTGGCTTTAAGCTGCTCGATTTCTTTTTCTAGCTGACGGCTGCGATCCAGCGTTTGCTTCACCTTGTCGGCAACCGAGAATAAGTCGCCTTTTACCAAACTAGCAGTTTGGGTCAATTCACTATTCAGTTGATGTAGGTAGGCGATGGCGGCCTCACCGGTTACGGCTTCGATACGACGAATACCGGCGGCAATACCGCTTTCTGACAAGATCTTAAACAGGCCGATATCACCGGTGCGTTGCACGTGCGTACCGCCGCACAGCTCAGTAGAAGCATCGCCCATGGAAACCACACGCACTTCGTCATCGTACTTTTCACCAAACAGCGCCATGGCACCGGCATTTTTAGCGCCGTCTAAGTCCATAAGCTGAGTGGCGACCACATGGTTGGCACGAATATCTTTGTTCACCATGTCTTCCACTTCACGCAGCTCGGCCGCCGTCATGCCCTCAAGGTGCGAGAAGTCAAAGCGCAGGCGTTCAGGATCCACCAAGGAGCCTTTTTGTGTCACATGCTCGCCCAACAGCTTTCGCAGGCTTGCGTGCAGCAAATGCGTGACCGAGTGATTCAGTGCGATCGCTTTGCGACGATAGCTGTCTACGGCCGCAGTGACCAAGTCACCGACTTCTAAGGTACCCAGCTCTAATGTGCCCAGATGCAAGACGCCGTTGCCGGCTTTTTTGGTGTCTTTTACTACAAACAGACCATTATCCAGCTTGAGCACACCACTGTCGCCTACCTGACCGCCGGACTCGCCGTAGAATGGCGTTTTATCCAGTAAGACAGCGGCCTCTTCACCGGCGATTAACCCCGTTACCGGCTCGCCTTCTCTATAGATAGCCGTAACCTTGGCTGACTCGGCCAATTGCTCGTAACCGATAAAGTCGGTGTTGCCTTCTACTTTCAGCGTCTTGTTGTAATCCACACCAAAGTTTGAGGCTTCTTTGGCGCGCGCGCGCTGCTGCTGCATCAACACTTCGAAGCCGGCTTCATCTATGCTCAGCTCGCGGTCACGCAATACATCGGCGGTTAAATCCGCTGGAAAGCCATACGTATCGTAGAGCTTAAAGACCACCTCGCCCGGCAGCACCTTGGCATCGCCCAGCTCACCAATGGCATCTTCTAGTAGCTGCAAACCACGACCTAAGGTGCGCGCAAACTGCTCTTCTTCTAAGCGCAGCACTTTTTCAATAATGGCGCGCTGAGTGTTGAGCTCAGGATAGGCATCTGACATTTGCTCGCACAATGCGCCTACCAGCGTGTAGAAAAATGACTGCTCGGCACCTAACTTGCGACCATGGCGCACAGCGCGGCGAATAATACGGCGCAACACATAGCCGCGGCCTTCGTTGGAGGGCATAACGCCATCGGCAATTAAGAAAGAGCATGAGCGAATATGGTCCGCAATCACGCGCAGCGATTGGCTGTTTAAATCGTCGGTGCCCACGGCCTTGGCGGCGGCTTTGATCAGCCCCTGAAACAGGTCGATTTCGTAGTTAGAATGTACGCCTTGCAAGATGGTCGCGATGCGCTCAAGCCCCATGCCAGTATCGACGGACGGCTTAGGCAGTGGTTCCATGGTGCCGTCAGCATGACGGTTAAACTGCATGAACACCAGATTCCATATTTCAATATAACGGTCGCCGTCTTCGTCTGGGCTGCCCGGCGGGCCACCCCAAATGTGTTCGCCATGATCGTAAAATATTTCACTACAAGGGCCACAAGGTCCGGTATCGCCCATGGTCCAGAAGTTATCGGACTGGTATTGGCCGCCCTTGTTGTCGCCAATGCGCACTATGCGCTCTTCTGGCACGCCCATTTTTTTAGACCAAAGTTCAAAGGCCTCATCATCGGTGGCATAAACGGTCACCCACAGTTTTTCTTTAGGCAGCTGCACCACTTCGGTCAAAAACTCCCAAGCGAAGCGAATGGCATCTTGCTTAAAGTAATCACCGAAGCTGAAGTTACCCAGCATTTCGAAGAAAGTGTGGTGGCGGGCTGTGTAGCCCACGTTTTCCAGATCGTTATGCTTGCCACCGGCACGCACACAGCGCTGCGAGCTGGTCGCCTTGGTATAGGCTCTTTGCTCTAACCCTAAAAACAGATCCTTAAATTGGTTCATACCGGCGTTGGTAAACAGCAAGGTAGGATCGTTATGGGGAACCAGTGAGCTGGAGCTCACTACTTGGTGGCCTTGTTGGCGAAAATACTCGAGAAACGCGGTGCGTAACTCAGATGTGGTCATCTGCATGGATAATCCTGTTCTATCACTCGGTTCATAGGCGTTAACCCAGCTAATTTAAAAGGTATCTGCGCCAATGTAAAACTCAGCCTGTCTTTTGCAGGGGTTTAAGCAAATTAATGGCAGAATAACCGCTAATCTAACTCAGTTTCTAGTGCGTAGCGCACTTGTTCTGAGTTAAAACCGCGGCTTTGCAAGTAGCGCACCCGCTTGGCTTTTTCTTTAATATCGTCAATCTCACGGCCGCGAAAGCGCGACTCATAGCTGGTTTTCGCTAATTCAAACCAATCGGTTTCATCTTCGGCTAACGCCTGCTCGATAACATGTTCATCTACGCCTTTACGTTTTAGCTCCATACGAACGCGCATCGGGCCGTGTTTTTTCAGGACATGTTGACGTACTTGGATACGGGCAAAGCGTTCATCACACAGCCATTGCTGCTCGACTAATTTCTCGAGTGCGGCTTCAATCAGTTCATTATCAAATTGGCGTAGCCGCAGTTTTTGGGCCAGCTCCAGCCGGCTGTGATCCCGGCGCGATAACAGGCCTAATGCCGAATACCACAACGCTTGTGGGGTGAGTTTTTCAGGGTCTTTGATCATAGTGAAATTGTAAGAGGTGAAGGATAAAGACGCTACGCTCAAAAATGAGCGATAAGCTTGAAGCTGAAAAAAGAGCCGAATCAGCAGGCAAGAAATGGTTGTTCACTTCACGCTTATAACTTGCGACTTACCGCGGCTCTTGTCCTTTAATAGACATAAAAAAGGCCGGGAGTTCCCGGCCTTGATTGTTGTAAATAACGTTAGAAGTCTTCTTCTTTTTCGTCTTCAGGCAAGGGGTTACCCAGTGCGCCTGGCGCGTCTTCTACTTTAACCTTTTCTTCGCCTGGCTTAAGCAGCAACAAGTCGCGCAGCTTTTTCTCTATCTCATCAGAGATATGCTTATGCTCTAACAAGTACTTGATAGAGTTGGCTTTACCTTGGCCAATCTTCTCGCCTTGGTAGCTGTACCAAGCACCGGCTTTATCAACAAACTTGTGCTTAACGCCCAGCTCAATCAACTCGCCTTGCTTAGAAATACCTTCGCCATAAATAATCTGGAACTCGGCTTGTCTAAAGGGCGGCGCCACTTTGTTTTTCACCACTTTCACGCGGGTTTCGTTACCCACTATTTCGTCACCCTCTTTCACCGCACCAATACGGCGGATGTCGAGGCGCACAGAGGCATAAAACTTCAAGGCGTTACCGCCTGAGGTGGTTTCTGGACTACCAAACATAACGCCGATTTTCATGCGGATCTGGTTGATGAAGATCACCAAGCAGTTGGCCGCCTTAATGTTACCGGTCAGTTTACGCAGCGCTTGCGACATCAAACGGGCTTGCAGGCCCACGTGTGAGTCACCCATTTCGCCTTCAATTTCGGCGCGTGGCGTCAATGCCGCCACGGAGTCAATAATGATCACGTCCACGGCGCCTGAGCGAACTAACATGTCACAAATTTCTAATGCTTGCTCACCGGTGTCGGGCTGAGAAATCAGCAAGTCATCGACGTTAACGCCAAGTTTGGCGGCATAAAGGGGATCCAGCGCGTGCTCAGCATCGACGAACGCACACACTTTTCCTTCACGCTGTGCTTCGGCAATAACTTGCAACGTCAGCGTGGTTTTACCTGAGGATTCTGGTCCGTAAATTTCAACCACACGGCCCATAGGCAAGCCACCAATACCCAGCGCGATATCCAGTGACAAAGAGCCCGTAGAAACGGCATCTATGTTCAAGGCCTTATTGTCGCCTAAGCGCATGATGGAGCCTTTACCAAATTGCTTTTCAATTTGGCCAAGGGCGGCGGCTAGGGCTTTTTCTTTGTTTGGATCCATGAGTGCTCCGCGGGTTTGCTGATGCGTCTAAAATTTATAGGTCGATTATACTGGTTATTCGTACAGTATCAAGCCTGTATGTTTTTCTAAAGCTGATTGGTAAACAGCCTTACGTTTAGATAAGGCCGCTCTGTTATTGATGCAGCTTAGCACCTAGGCCGTTCGCCTATGGCTGCACCGCTTAACTTAGTAACGCTTAACTTAGTAACGCTTAACTTAGTAATGCTAAGCAATCGGTTAAGGCCGCCACTATGGTTTGCTGGCGCACCGCATAGCGATCCCCTTTTAACTGCAGTAAACGAGTGTGCATTTTATCTTCTTTCGCTAGATAACAGGCCAGCCATACGGTGCCCACAGGTTTCTCTAGGCTACCGCCGTCGGGGCCCGCCACACCACTCACCGCCACGCCTAAGTCGTCGCCATTTTGGCCACAAGCGCCCTTAGCCATGGCGATCACTACCGCTTCACTCACAGCGCCTTGGCGGGCTATCACACTGGCGTTCACACCCAACATCTCGGTTTTGGCGGCGTTAGAATAAGTAACAAAACCGCGCTCAAACCACGCCGAACTGCCAGCTACGTCTGTGATACTACAAGCAATACCGCCACCGGTACAGGACTCCGCCGTGGTGATGGTCAGGCCTCGTCTTAATAAGGCATCACCCAGTTGTTGGGCAAGTTGCAGTGTCGATTTGGTCTGGTTCGAAGCGGTTTGGCTCACAGTCAGATCCTCCCTAATAAGTATGCGTTTTATTATGCCAAGGCTTAGCCACTAGGCCAACGGCCGAGCTACACGCAGTCATGTAAATAAAGCTTAACTTATACCACTAAGTGCTTATTCATTTTAAAGATAAGAATCTATTTTTTATATCGTTTTTAAAGATTAAGCCCTGCCCTAGTATGGATTTCAGACCGAGGTATGCAGTTAAACCGCCTCCTTAATTAAATCTAACTCACGTATTTTCATACTCATCAGGAGCGATTCATGCCTAAATTAACGCGCAATCTTAAAAAATTAACCCTAGCTAGTTTATTGTCAATCACCGCCTTTAATGGCTTAGCAGCAGAAGATATTAGCCTGCTGAACGTCTCTTACGATCCTACTCGTGAGCTGTACCGTGAATACAACGAGTGGTTTAGCGATAAGTGGCAAGCTGAGCACGATCAAAATGTGACGATACGCCAATCCCACGGCGGATCCGGCTCTCAAGCCCGCGCGGTAATAGATGGTCTAAAAGCAGACGTAGTCACCTTAGCACTGGCCTATGACGTGGATGCACTGCGCGAAAAGGCCGAGTTAATTCCCGCCGATTGGCAGTCTAAATTGGCCAACAACAGCTCGCCCTACACCTCGACCATAGTGTTGTTGGTACGCAAAGGAAACCCTAAGCAAATCAAAGACTGGGACGACTTGATCCGTGAAGACGTGTCCGTGATCACCCCTAACCCGAAAACATCCGGCGGCGCTCGCTGGAACTACTTGGCTGCTTGGGGTTATGCGCTCGACAAATATGGCAGCGAGCAAGCGGCCTATGAATTTGTCGAAAAACTGTTCAAAAACGTGCCAGTGCTCGATCCCGGTGCCCGCGCCTCTACTAATACTTTCGTACAACGGGGCTTAGGCGATGTGTTTATCGCCTGGGAAAACGAAGCCTTCTTAGCGGTAGAAAAATTGGGTAAAGGCGAATTTGAAATAGTGGTGCCCTCGATCAGCATTTTAGCGGAGCCGCCGGTGACAGTGGTAGATGCCAACGTGAAACGCAAAGGCACAGGACCTGTGGCCGAGGCTTATCTGCAAGGCTTGTACTCGGATGATGCGCAACGTCTGGCCGGTCGTCACTACTATCGCCCCTCTAACGCCGCCATTGGCCAAGAGTTTGCCGAGCAGTTTCCCGATTTAAAGCTGTTTAAGGTCGATGAGATCTTCGGTGGCTGGAAAAATGCCCAAGACGTGCACTTCAGCGATGGCGGCAAGTTCGACACTATCCTCGCCAGCTTCGCCAACCGCTAACTGGGGCGTTAACGACAAAGCTTAACTTCCACAATACTTAATCCCCACAACAAGAGGCCCATATTGGGCCTCTTCCATCGGAGAGCCTCCATGTCTCACCCCCCTCGTCGTGCGCGCGTCATACCCGGTTTTGGTTTGACGCTGGGATTTTCACTGCTGTATTTAACCTTTATTTTGTTGATCCCCATCGGCAGCTTGCTGCTCTATACCAGCCTGATGAGTTGGGAAGAATTTTGGAACGCCGTCAGCCATCCGCAAGTGGTGGCCTCGTATAAGTTGTCGTTTTCGGCGGCCCTGATTGGCGCCAGCATCAATTTGGTGTTCGGTGCGCTAGTGGCCTGGGTGCTGGTGCGCTACTCATTTCCGGGCAAACGGATCGTGGATGGCTTGATTGACCTGCCGTTTGCGCTGCCCACCGCCGTGGCCGGCATCGCATTAGTTACTTTGTATTCTAGCAGCGGCTGGGTAGGCCAGTACTTCAATATATTTGGCATCCGCATCGCTTACACCCAAGCGGGCGTGGTGTTGGCGCTGATCTACATAGGCCTGCCCTTTGTGGTGCGCACCGTACAGCCTGTGTTGGCCGATCTTGAAGCCGAGTTTGAAGAAGCCTCCGCAAGTCTTGGCGCGGCGCGCTTTACCACTATTAGACGGGTCATTTTCCCCGCCTTGTTACCGGCGCTGCTTACGGGGTTTGCGCTGGCCTTTGCCCGTGCCATAGGAGAATACGGATCTGTGGTGTTTATCTCCGGCAACTTGCCCTATAAAACCGAGATCACGCCCTTGTTAATCGTGACCAAAGCCGAGCAGTACGACTACAACGGCGCTGCCGCCATCGGCACCGTCATGCTGCTCGCCGCCTTCGTGATGTTATTAACCATTAACGGCCTGCAATGGTGGTCTAGCCGCCGCCTAGCACATTAATGACAGCCACATTAATTTCGGAGCACTTATGTCTATTCATTCTTCCGCTTTAGTGGCCAGCCCAGCTCTAGAGCGTCACTGGCAGCAGGCCACCGCCGAGCCCAATTGGGTGCGTCGCACCTTGATCGGCATAGCGTTGAGCTTCTTGCTGTTATTTTTGGTCCTGCCCCTATTAGTGGTGCTGTATGGCGCCTTTGAACAAGGCCTCACCGTCTGGTATGCCGCCGTGACCGAGCCCGATGCCGTCGCCGCCATTCGCCTCACTTTATTAGTGGTGGTGTTAGTCGTGCCTGCCAACGTGCTGTTTGGCGTGGCCATCGCCTGGGCCATTGCCAAGTTTGAATTTAGGGGCAAAACCCTGCTGCTGTCGTTGATCGACATGCCCTTTGCCATCTCGCCTGTGGTAGTGGGTTTGATTTTCGTGATCCTCTTTGGATCTCAAGGTTGGCTCGGTAACTGGCTGGACGCCCATAGCCTGCGCATCATCTTCGCCGTGCCCGGCATCATCATAGTCATCACCTTTGGCACCCTGCCCTTCGTGGCCCGTGAGCTGATCCCCTTGATGCAACAACAGGGCAAACAAGAAGAAGAAGCCTCGCTCACCTTAGGCGCCAGCGGCTTTAAAACCTTTTGGTACGTGACGCTACCCAACATCAAATGGGGCCTTATCTACGGCATTATTCTCTGTAATGCCCGCGCCATGGGCGAATTTGGTGCCGTAGCTATTGTCTCGGGACGCATTCGCGGCGAAACCAACACCCTGCCGCTACACATTGAAGTGCTCTACAACGAGTACATGTTTAGTGCCGCCTTTGCGGTGTCCTCCATTCTCACCGGCCTTGCCCTGCTCACCATAGTCCTTAAATCGGTTGTGGAATGGTTAGAGCAACGCACCCCTAATTAAAGAGAGCATGATCATGAGCATAGAAATCGAACGCCTCAATAAAAAATATGGCAACTTCGTGGCCGTAGATAACATCAGCCTGGCGCTACCCGACGGCAAACTCACCGCCTTGCTTGGGCCGTCAGGCTCCGGCAAAACCACCTTGCTGCGCATGATAGCGGGCCTTGAACAACCGGACTCCGGCAGCGTGGCCTTTAACGGCGCCGACACCACAGATGTGCACGTCAGCAACCGAGGCGTGGGCTTCGTGTTTCAGCATTACGCCTTGTTTAAGCACATGACGGTATTTGAAAACGTCGCCTATGGCTTAACGGTGCGCCCGCGCCGCATACGCCCGTCCAAAACACAAATCCGGCAAAAAGTGATGCAGCTGTTAGAGCTGGTGCAATTGGACTGGACCGCAGAGCGTTTTCCCTCCCAGTTATCTGGTGGCCAGCGCCAACGCATCGCCTTAGCCCGCGCCTTGGCGATCGAGCCCAGAGTGTTATTGTTGGACGAGCCCTTTGGCGCACTGGACGCCCAAGTGCGCGCCGAGCTACGCAGCTGGTTACGCCGCCTGCACGATGAAATTCACATGACCACAGTATTCGTGACCCACGACCAAGAAGAAGCGCTCGAAGTGGCAGACCAAGTGGTGGTCATGAACCAAGGCCGTGTGGAGCAAGTGGGCTCGCCGGAGCAGGTATACGACCATCCGGCTAATCCGTTTGTCTATCAGTTTTTAGGGAACGTGAACTTGTTTCATGCTCGGGTCAGCCAAGGATCCGCCAGTATCGGCAAGCTTAAGTTAGCAGCACCCGAATGGCAGCAAGTACAGGACGCCCAAGCGCTGGCCTATGTGCGCCCCCATGAGATAGAAGTGTTGGCCAGCGCCCACAGCGATGCCTTGCCGGCCGTGCTTAGCTACATGACGGTGGTGGGCCACCGCATACGCTTGGAGCTAAAAACCGCCAACAGCACTGAGTTCATTAAGGTGGAATTGCCCAAGGAGCAATTTCGCCGCTTAGGCCTGTTACAAGGCGACCGCGCCTGGCTGCGCCCCTTGCACAGCAAGGTGTTTCTCGAGGCGAGCACGGCTTAAACAGACCATGATGAGCCGCTGCTATAGCTGCAATATAAAAAGGAGGCCTAGGCCTCCTTTTAGTTTGTTAACGCTGCAACAGCTTATTCAACTGCACCAAAAATGGCGTCATCGGCGCTTTCTCGGTTTAAGCCTTGGCTACATAAACTCAAAAAATCATACACATAGCTACGTAAATAGGCGCCCCGACGCACACCCAAGTAGGTGGTGTTATTAGGAAACAAGTGACCGCCATCGAGCAGGGTTAAGCCCACATCGCGACGCTCATCAAAGGCCATGGAGGCCAAGATACCAATCCCTAATTCTAAGTCGACGTAGGTTTTGATCACGTCCGCATCCAGCGCCGACATGGCGATCTCCAGCTCAATATCCGCACGGCGAAAAGCCTCGTCGATATTGTTCCGCCCTGTATAGCCTTCGTGATAGGTGATCACCGGATAAGCGGCAATGTCAGCCAAGGTCAGCGAGGTTAATTGGCAAAGCGGATGGGTATCGGGCACCACCACGCTGTGGTGCCAATCGTAATAAGGGAAGCAAGCAAAATGGCGGCTATTGGCCAACAAGCCTTCGGTGGCAATGCCCACGTCTACTTCGCCGGCCTTTAAGAGTTCCACAATTTCATCGGGCCCACACTGGTGCAACACGAGTTTAACCTTGGGAAAACTCTGTTGAAACTGCTTCAACAAGGCGGGCAAGCGATAACGCGCCTGAGTATGGGTGGTGGCGATGCGCAAGCTACCGCTGTCGCTGTGCACAAACTGATCGGCGGCGTGGCGCATATTATCCAGCTCCGCCATGATGCGCTCCACCGAGCCCAGCACAATTTCACCGGCTTCGGTGAGCCCTAATAAGCGTTTGCCGCGACGCTCAAACAAGGTCACGCCCAGCTCTTCTTCCAAGTCACGCAGGTGTTTACTGACCCCAGACTGAGACGTAAACAAGGCAGCAGACACGGCGGTGAGGTTAAATTGCCGACGCGCCGTTTCACGCACTATTCTTAACTGCTGTAAATTCATAATGCTATTTTAAACTCCGACGCTTATTCATTTATGGAATATATAATCGATTTCATATATCCATAAATAACATTTCGGGCTATGCATAGCATTTATAGTGTGATGGGCGCTCGGATGGCCTTATACCGACTGACACTGTACGAAATAACACTGTACCAAATAACATTTTACCAAATAGCACGGAAGGGCAGCTCAGACCGCCAAGCCGCCAGCTATGCCCTGCCAGAGCACCACCAAAGCGGAGAGACCAGAAATAAACAAGATCGCCGGCCTAGCACTTTCTGCCTTAAACCGCTGCTCTAAGTGGCGGGATAACCAAAAACCCAGCGCCACACCGGGCAGCATTTTTAAGATCAAGACGCCACTGAGCAAATCGGCACCGCCATTCAACCACAGCATCAAAATAGAAATAGGCGTCCCCATTAAAAAGAAGGCGGCAATTTCATTGCGCGCGGTGAGCCGCGTTTCATGTTGATACAAGAGCGCCATCGGCGGCCCCCCTACCGAGGTAGCTGTGCCTAAAATACCCGATAAAAAACCCGCCACAGTTAAGCTAAATTTATTAATAGGCACAGCGTAGCTGCGTATACTCAGCCACACCGCCAGCAAGAGTGCAGAGCCAAAAAACAAGCTTAACTGCCACGGCGCTATGCTCACCAACAAGAGTGCGCCGCACCAGGAACCGGGCAGGCGCGCCACTATGGCCGGCAACACCCGCCGCCAATTTAGGTCGTGGCGCTGCTTTAATACCACCACGACCGATAACAGCCAGCCCAGCACCAAGACCGGCCCCGGTACATACGTAGGATCGATTAAATACAGCAAGGGTGCAGCCAGCAATCCAAAGCCAATGCCCACCCACGCCTGCACCATAATGCTGACGGTCACTATCACCAGCGCCAGCATATCGAGCGAAGAATACAGCATGCTTACACCTCGTATTAAAAGCGTCATTCTAACATGGGTTAATCACGACTCGGGACAGGAGTGAGCGCTAGCCATAACACCCAAGCTGCTGCCACTAAGCTCTCTCGCACCTTAGGTTTCACCATTTCTTGTCCATGCCATCAAAGTCGGTTGCTGATACAATACCGCCTCAAGTTTTGGCCTGGCTGCTCACGCTCATATACTTGGCTTCATCATCAATTTCATAAGATATAAGGCATTGATTTTAAAATGAATCAAGACAACTCTCCTCATACGCCCATGATGGTGCAATACCTTGCTTTGAAGGCGCAACATCCTGATGTGTTGATGTTTTATCGCATGGGCGATTTTTATGAATTGTTCTTTGATGATGCCAAGAAAGCCTCGCGCCTGCTCGATATTTCACTGACCCAACGCGGTAAGTCAGGTGGCAATGCCATCCCTATGGCGGGGGTACCGCACCATGCGGCGGAGAATTATTTAGCCCGTTTGGTGCAGATGGGCGAGTCGGTGGCTATTTGTGAGCAAATTGGCGATCCCGGCATGACCAAAGGCCCGATGGAGCGCCAAGTGGTGCGCATTATTACGCCGGGCACCTTGTCGGATGAGGCGCTTTTGGTCGAGCGTCAAGATAATTGCTTGGCGGCTATTTTTCATGATGGCCAGCAATTTGGCTACGCCATGTTGGACGTAAGCACGGGCCGCTTCGTATTAAATCAATTTTCCACGGAAGAAGCGCTCACCGCCGAGCTGCAACGCACCCAGCCTGCCGAGCTCTTGTATCCCGAAGCCTTTGCCTATTTTTCGGCCATTGAGTCACGCAAGAGTTTGCGCCGCCGCCCAGAATGGGAGTTTGATTTAGACACGGCGCGCACCCTGTTATGTCAGCAATTTGGCACCCGTGACTTAATTGGCTTTGGTGTGGAGCAAGCCAGCACGGCGCTCTGTGCCGCCGGTTGCGTACTGCAATATGTGAAAGATACCCAGCGCACCGCCATGCCGCACATTAACCGCATTAGCCTAGAGCGCAGCCAAGACATGGTGGTGATGGATGCGGCCACGCGGCGCAACCTAGAGCTGACGCTAAACCTATCGGGCTCGGTGGAAAATACGCTGGCCGAAGTGTTGGATAATACTGCCACCCCCATGGGCAGCCGCTTATTAAAGCGTTGGATCCATCAGCCGAGCCGTGATTTGGCCACACTCACGCGTCGCCAAGACAGTATCGCGTTATTGATCGACCAAGGGCGCTATGAGGACTTACGCGCACCCTTACGCCAAGTGGGCGACATGGAGCGTGGCTTGGCGCGCTTAGCGCTACGCTCGGCACGGCCGCGCGACTTAAGTCGCTTACGTTCGGCCTTGCAGGCATTGCCGGAGATCCTGCAACAATTGGCTGACGCCCACGGCGCTTGTTTGAGCACGCTTAGTGCCACTATTAGCCAGTATCCGGACTTAGCCGATTTATTAGAGCAAGCCGTAGTCGACACGCCGCCTGTGCTGATCCGCGATGGCGGCGTCATTCGCGATGGCTATAACGCGGAATTAGACGAGCTGCGAGAATTGGCCGCCGGCGCCCACCGTTATTTAGAAGCCTTGGAAGCACGAGAAAAAGCCGCCACCGGTATCTCGACGCTAAAAGTGGCCTATAACCGCGTGCACGGCTTTTATATTGAAGTGAGTCGCGCCAGCGCCAATCAGGTGCCGCTGCATTATGTGCGCCGTCAAACCCTAAAAAATAACGAACGCTATATTATTCCTGAGCTTAAAGAATACGAAGACAAGGTACTGAATGCCCAGGGTAAAGGCCTAGCACTTGAGAAGAAACTCTACGAAGCGCTGCTGGATACGTTATTAGCACAACTGCAGCCGTTGCAACGCACAGCCGGCGCCCTTGCAGAATTAGACGTGTTTGCCAATTTGGCGGAGCGCGCCGACAGCTTAGATTATTGTCGCCCTACTTTAACCGAAGATGACCTCATCGATATTGAAGCCGGACGTCACCCTGTGGTGGAGCAGGTGATGAGCGAGCCGTTTATCGCCAACCCGCTGCAAATGTCTGAGCAGCGCAAGATGTTGCTCATTACCGGCCCCAATATGGGCGGTAAGTCGACCTATATGCGCCAAACTGCACTAATAGTGCTGATGGCTTATATGGGTTCGTTTGTGCCAGCAGCCCGCGCGCGCATCGGCAAGATTGACCGCATCTTTACCCGTATCGGGGCATCGGACGATCTTGCCTCGGGCCGCTCCACTTTCATGGTGGAAATGACCGAAACCGCTAACATCTTGAACAATGCGACCCGCCATAGTTTGGTATTGATGGATGAAATAGGTCGCGGTACCAGTACTTATGATGGTTTAGCACTGGCTTGGGCCTGTGCTGATGCGCTGGCCAATCAGCTCCATGCCTATACCTTATTTGCCACTCACTACTTTGAGCTCACCGAGCTGGCCAGTCTGTGGCCGGCGGTGGCCAACGTGCACTTAGATGCCCTTGAGCATGACGATACCATCGCCTTTATGCACACTGTGCAAGAGGGTGCTGCCAGTCGTTCTTATGGCCTGCAAGTAGCAGCGTTAGCAGGCGTGCCCAAGCCTGTATTAGCGCTGGCGCGCACTAAATTGAGCGAGCTGGAAACCGGCCAGTTATTAGCGGCGTCTGAGCAGGTTAAGTTTGCGGACTTGGCTAAACAGCCTGAGCTAAATAAGCAACCTGAGCCAAGGCTAAAGCAGGGTCAGTCCAAGGTCGCTAGCAATAGAGAGCAGCGCCAAGAAATACAAGGCTCGCTCCCCCTCTTTGACGAAAAGCATGAGGCACCGCTTGATGCCGCCTTGTTGCTATTAGATGAAATAGAGCCGGACGAACTTACGCCACGTCAGGCACTGGAATTGCTGTATAAGTTGAAACAAACGCGTAAGACGTGAATTAAGAACCACCATAAACAAAAAGCCCGCCACAGATCCTGTGACGGGCTTTTTGTTGGCCGCTTGGCGTTATACTGGCCCGCTAAACGATGAGTTATCGTAAAGCATTAAGGACCATCAAACGCGAGTTTTCATAAACCTTTTATCGTCAAACCTTTATCATAAAACCTTAGTTGTCGTAAAAAAGCGTATCCACACACAAGCCTTGCTGGGTGACGATTTCTTTTAGACGACGCAGCGCTTCTACTTGAATTTGGCGCACCCGCTCTCGGGTTAAGCCTATTTCTTGGCCCACATGCTCAAGCGTGGAAGCTTCATAGCCCAGCAAACCAAAGCGACGCGCTAACACTTCACGTTGCTTAGGGTTAAGCTCACCTAGCCAGCGCACCAAGCTGTTATTGATGTCGTTATCTTGCAGCTCAGTTTCAGGATTAGTGTCGTTTTCATCGGCGATCACATCTAACAACGCCTTGTCGCCGTCACCGCCAATGGGCGTGTCGACCGAGCTGACTTTTTCATTCAGCTTGAGCATACGGGACACATCACTCACGGGTTTATCGAGAGCGGCGGCAATTTCTTCGGCTGTGGGTTCATGATCGAGGCGTTGGGCCAACTCGCGGGCGGTGCGCAGATAGACATTGAGTTCTTTCACCACATGAATGGGCAGGCGTATGGTACGCGTCTGATTCATGATGGCGCGCTCTATGGTTTGGCGGATCCACCAAGTGGCATAAGTAGAAAAGCGAAAGCCGCGCTCGGGATCAAATTTTTCTACTGCGCGAATTAAACCTAGGTTGCCCTCTTCAATTAAGTCGAGCAGGGCTAACCCTCGGTTGTTATAACGGCGGGATATTTTGACCACCAAGCGTAAATTCGATTCGATCATGCGTTTGCGCGCGACTAAATCACCCCGTAAGGCGCGGCGAGCATATAAGACTTCTTCTTCTGCGGTTAATAACGGCGAAATACCAATTTCACCTAAATACAGCTGAGTCACATCTAACGTGCGACTGTTTGCGGCACTGCTGGTGTCTTCGATATCAATCGTTTCTACACTTTCTTGTTCTTGCTCTTGCTCTTGCTCTTGCTCTCGGCTAATCGTCGCGTCCATTGCGTTGTTAGCGTCAAAATCCATGTCATCTGCTGTAGCTAATGCTTTACTGTGATTCATGGTTACTCTCCCTTATTGCCTGGGGACGGCCTGTCTCCCAGATGTTATTTTTGGCAAATAGCTTATCTTTTTGGCAGATAGCTCACCGGATTCACCGACGAACCCTGATGCCGGATCTCAAAATGTAACCGTACATCAGTCGTATCACTACTACCCATATCCGCTATGTGCTGCCCTGCACTCACATCTTGCTGCTCTTTAACTTTAAGCACCTCGTTGTGCGCGTAAGCAGACAAATAATCATCATTGTGCTTGATGATGATCAGGTTGCCGTATCCACGTAGCGCGTTCCCTGCGTATACAACCTTGCCCGCTGCGGCAGCTTTAACAGCTTGCCCTCTAGCGCCTCTAATATCTATGCCTTTATTACCGGTCTCAGCCAACGAAAATCCCGATATTACGGGCCCTGTGGTGGGCCAAGACCATTGAATAGTCTTATTATTAGCGGCGTTTTTTTGTGCAGCTGTGCCAGCGTAAACTTTTCCGGGAGCAGCTGCAACTGGCTTAGTCGATTTTACCGGCTGCGTCTTGTGAGTGGCAGGGCCGGTTTTAGTTTGGGTCACCTGTATCTTACCAGCAGGGACTGCAGCCGTGCGCGCCGGCTGTCCATTACGAGAACTCGAGCCGCCTTGCAGCGTCAAACTTTGACCAACATAGATGCGGTATGGCGGTTTTAAGCCATTTAACAGCGCCAAGTCCGCCACTCTGTGATTTGAATTTCTCGCTATGCTATTCAGCGTATCGCCACGGCGCACTATATATTGTGGCCGCTTAGCCCCGGGGACATCTAGGCGAAGCCTTTGACCGGGGTAAATAGCGTAAGGGGGGGGAATACGATTATGGCGGGCTAGGCTTGGCACGTCAGATCCTGCCTGCCAGGCAATGGAATACAAGGTATCCCCTCTGGCTACCACATAATGACTACCATTGGCTTGTATTTGCCCCCGCGCATTAACGCCATACACAGGAGCCGGACGAGAGGCAGAGCAGGCGCTCAGCAAGGTTATCAATACCAGATTGATACACCACAGCGTAAAACAGCGGCTCTGCCTTAACATCAGTTTCTTAACACCAAGTAGGCGACCACGGCACCGACCACGCAGACCCAGCCTAAGATATCGATGTAGCGCAGTAGTTTGGCTTCCATTTTAGCCCCTCCCCATTTCATCAATC
The DNA here is from genome assembly GCA_018883865.1 of Candidatus Oceanisphaera merdipullorum. Taxonomy (GTDB): domain Bacteria; phylum Pseudomonadota; class Gammaproteobacteria; order Enterobacterales; family Aeromonadaceae; genus Oceanimonas; species Oceanimonas merdipullorum. The sequence continues at coordinate 3,965 of JAHLFI010000120.1, read as the reverse complement.
CGGCCACCATAAAGAAGCGCAAGCCTCGGCCTACAATTGAGACCAGCACGAACGGTAAAAACGCCATGCTCAGCATGCCTGCGGTAACCGTAAACGCCTTATAAGGAATAGGCGTGAAGCTGGCGATAAAAATCACCCAAATGCCCCATTCGGTAAACCAGGCCTTGGCCAGCTCAATTTTTCCTTCATAGCCTATGGAAGCAATAAAAGGCGCCACCACCGGATCCCAAAGTGCATAACCCAGTAAATAGCCAAAGGCCGCACCCAATACCGAGAAGAAGGTGGCCAGCCCGGCATAATACCAAGCACGATGTGGTTTAACTAAGGTCATGGGCGCCAGCATCACATCCACAGGTATCGGCCAGAAGATGGACTCGACAAAACTATTTAACGATAAATAAACGGGGGCGTGACGGTGCACAGACCAAATCATCACCTGCTGATATAACCGAGAAAAAATCTTCACTCAAGATCGCCTTTTACTAACGGAACAAAGCGCACCGCTTCTAACTCGGTACGCAAAAATTGATTACCATGACGTTGATACAACCACAGCGATTGTTGGGCTTGGCCGACGGGGATCACCATGCGCCCACCATCGGCTAATTGTGATAACAAGGCTTGCGGCGTTTCTTGGGCCGCGGCCGTCACCATAATGGCATCAAAGGGTGCCTTACTGGCCCAACCCTGCCAGCCGTCACCGTGCTTGGTGGCCACATTATATAAATCGAGACGCTGTAAACGACGCCGCGCTTGATACTGCAAAGATTTAATCCGCTCTATGGTGCAAACCTGCTCCACCAGCTGCGCCAGCACAGCCGTTTGAAAACCAGAGCCGGTGCCCACTTCCAACACCCGCTTGGGATGTGGATTTTGCTCCAACAACACCTGCGTCATGCGCGCCACTATATAAGGCTGGGAGAGAGTTTGGCCAAAACCGATTGGCAAGGCGCTGTTATCCCACGCTTGATGGGCCATGGCTTCATCCACGAACTGTTCTCTGGGCAAGCAAGCAATCGCCTGCAGCACAGCTTCGTTGGTAATTCCTTGTTGTTGCAGCAGGCCATAAAGCCGCTGTCCTGCTAACGTAAGCACCCTTATTCCACTTCCTTAAGCCAGCTGGTTAACGCCGCCATCTTGCCATGAGCCGTCATATCTATGGTGAGCGGCGTAATAGACACATAGCCTCTTTCTACCGCATCAAAGTCGGTGCCCTCGCCTGCATCTTGAATCGCACCCGGCGGGCCTATCCAATACATAGGGCGGCCTCGAGGATCGAATTCTTTAAGCACAGGCTCAGAACGGTGCCTATTACCCAAACGAGTCACTTTGATACCTTGGATCTCGCTTAAGGGCAAGTCAGGCACGTTCACGTTCAGTATTTGGTTAGTTCCCAAAGGGGCTCTTAATAGGCCCTGCACTAATAAACAGGCGTAATGGGCAGCCGTCTCAAAGTGGCGATCGCCACATAAAGAGATAGCCAAGGAAGGCAACCCTAGATGACGGCCTTCGGTGGCAGCCGCGACTGTGCCGGAGTAGAGCACATCGTCACCCAAATTGGCACCGTGATTAATGCCCGCCACCACCAGATCGGGATCCGGATCCAGCAGACAATTTACCGCCCAGTGCACGCAATCCGTAGGCGTGCCCTTCACCGAGTAGAAGCCGCTGTCGTCGAGCTTATCGGCGCGCAGCGGTACTTCTAGCGTCAAAGAATGACTAGCACCACTGCGATTGCGATCCGGCGCGACCGTCACCACTTCGGCAAATTCAGAAAGCGCCCGACTTAAGGTACGAATACCTTTCGCATTCACGCCATCGTCATTACTCACTAATATCTTCATGACCTTCACTATCCTTGACCAGTTCGCGCACCACACTGGTGGCGTAACTGCCAGCCGGTAACCAAAACGACAGACTTAAGCGGTCGTCATTAAACTGCCAACTCATCTCTTGGGGCTTAAGTAACAGTGGGCGACGCTCTTGCTTTAGGCCTTGATTCTCTAGCCCTTCGCATAACTCAGTCTGTTCACTGAGCGCTGCCAGCTCTAATTCGGCGGCGGCTTCACTACTTGGCAAACGGCCACGGCCCCACAGAGGCGCACTTAAGCGCACGTCACCTGAATCAAAGCGCGCCTGCAGCGCATTATCTAACGGATTGTCTTCGTTAATGGTGAAAAAAGATTGAGTGCCGGACAGCATTAAGCAATCACCACTCAAAAGTTGCTCACCTAAACCGGCATTTAAGCGCTGACTGACGGCCAAATTAAATAAGTAACTGCGCGCCGCCGATAAATACATAGAGCGTTTATTACGGTCTTTGATTTTACGGCCATTAAACATGGCGCGAGCCTGATCTAAATTGCCAAAATGATGGCCAAAGCGCTGGTTGCCATAATAGTTAGGCACGCCGCGGCTGGCGATCGCAGTTAAGCGGCTATCCAGCTCTGCAGGATCGCTTACGACTACATTGTTTACAACAAGCTCAAACCAGTTGCCTTTTAGGGCACCAATTTTTAATTTTTTGTTATGGCGCGCACGGGCCAAGATTTGGACGTCGCCATTCTCAAGGCTAGAAAAATCAGGTTCAGCCTTACCCGGCAGATGCACACCAAACCACTGCTCAGTCACCGCATGGCGGTCTTTTAAGCCCGCCCAAGTTACTTCACGCTGGGTCACACCGGCCTCGCGCGCTAATTCGCGGGCTATCCACTGGGTATTTTGTCCGCGTTTGCGAATATAGAGCAGAATATGCTCACCTTCACCGCAGGGCGCAAAGCCTAAGTCTTCGCGCACCTTAAAGTCTTCGGGCAGGGTTTTTAGGCGGCCAGTGGCCGAGGGTTCGCCATGTAGATAATGCCATGTCCCCAAACTCGCCATCGCTGTCATAGCTGCACCAACAGCACCACGGCTTCTGCCGCTATGCCTTCTTTACGGCCGACAAAACCCAGCTGTTCCGTGGTGGTAGCTTTGACGTTGATAAGGCTCACCGGCACTTGCAAATCGGCGGCAATATTGGCCTCCATCGCCTCAATAAAGGGTGACAACTTAGGCGCTTGCGCCAATACGGTAATGTCCGCATTGGCCAAGGCGAAGCCCGCGGCAGCCACTTTAGCGACCACGTCGCGCAACAATATACGGCTGTCTACGCCTTTATAGGCCGCGTCAGTATCGGGGAAGTGACGGCCAATATCACCGGCACCTATGGCGCCCAATAGCGCATCGGTCAGCGCATGCAAGATCACATCGCCGTCTGAGTGCGCTAATAAGCCTTGCTCATAAGGCACGGCCACGCCTGCCAAAATACAAGGGCCTTCGCCGCCAAATTTATGCACATCAAAACCGTGTCCAATTCGCATCATGATTGTGATCTCTGTTGTCAGCTAAATACTGTGGTGTTACGCGGTACGTCGCACGTTTAGGCAAGTTAAAAACCGTTTTCCACGCCTCTTTGTTACGCTTCTTTGTTACGAGAGCCACGGAACAATTAAGATGAGATAAGAACGAAAACCTCTACATGTTAAGAACTTATAAACTCTAAGCTCTTTTCTCCTATGGGCTAGCTCTTGGTCCGTGCGCCTTCGTGTATTCAATGCAAAAAAAAGTCTTTAGCTCTGCGCTAAAAAAAAGCTCGCCAGCGCCAAGTCTTCCGGTCGGGTGATCTTAATATTGTCACTGCGCCCTTCTACTAACTGGGGCTTAAAGCCTGCCCATTCCATGGCGGAGGCTTCATCGGTAATAGTCACACCGGCGGCCAGCGCACCACTTAAAGCTTGACGCAAGGTGTCAGTCCTAAAGCATTGCGGCGTCAACGCGTGCCATAGCTCATCTCTCGCTACGCTCGCGCTAATGGCACCTTGCCCATCGCCGCGTTTCATAGTATCGCGCACCCGACTGGCTAAAATCGCGCCTTGAGCTTGGCAACCGGCCTTGAGCACAGAATCAAGATCCACGCCGTGCAAACA
>JAHLFI010000119.1 GCA_018883865.1 Candidatus Oceanisphaera merdipullorum | reverse complement strand
TGTGCGGGCTTTTTTATTCCCCGTGCGGGGTAACGGATATGCCTGTGCCACATAAAGACCCCAGTTTGTGGGCAATGCTGGCGGCTTGGCTCGCTCATCATTCTCCGACCTTATACGGCTTCTTTCTTGCCGTGGCAGTGGCCATCGTGCGGGTGATATACGGCGGTGGCTCGGTTCGCCAAATGATATTAGAAGGCACGCTGTGCGGCTTGCTTAGCCTCACGTTAACTAGCGGGCTAGAACTGGCAGGTCTACCTGTATCGGCATCGTCCTTTGTGGGCGGCTTGGTGGGGTTTGTGGGTACCGCTGCAGCGCGAGATTTTGCGATGAAGTGGCTCGGTAAAAAGGTGGGTGGCTAATGTACAAATTTAGTAAACGCAGTGAGCAGAACCTGCAGGGTGTGCATCCTGATCTGGTTGCGGTTATCCGTCGGGCTCTGGCTCTAACGGAAGTGGACTTTATGGTGACCGAAGGTGTCCGCACTCTTGAGCGTCAGCGCTTGCTGTATGCCAAGAAAGCCAGCCAAACGATGAACAGCATGCACCTGCCACAGAGTGATGGCTTTGCTCATGCTGTGGATCTAGCAGCTTGGGTGGGTGAGGTGCGCTGGGACTGGCCGCTGTATCACCGCATCGCCGATGCAGTTAAAGCAGCAGCGCGAGAGTTAAACGTGCCGATAGAGTGGGGCGGTGATTGGAAGAATTTCAAGGACGGGCCACATTTCCAGTTACCCCGCGGTTACGCCAAGTGAAAGCGCTTCCTTATATAGGTATCGCTGCTGTTGCCGCCTTGTTGGCGTGGACACTTGAACATAATCGCATGAGCGCCGAACTGGCGGCGGTTCGTTTAGAAAATGCCGAGGTGTTGCGCCGATTGGCCGAAGACAATGCCGATGAGCTTGAGCGAGTAACGCGCCGTGCCGATTTACTGCAGCAACAGGTGGCCGACATCGATGCCCATTACACACAGGAAATGATTGATGAAAAAGTTAAGGCTGATGCTTTGCGTGATGCCGTTGATGCTGGCAACAAGCGGCTGCTCATCCTCGGCAAGCGTCCCGCGTCCTGCCCTGCAGTGCCCACCGCCACCGACGGTGCCAGCGTGGGTGATGGCGCCACCATCGAACTCAGTTCAGTTGCTCGACGAGCTTATTTTAATCTCCGATCCGGACTGACCAGCGACACCAACAAGCTGTTGGCATGTCAGGCCATACTGGCTGCTGGCACCCAGCGTGTAGACTAAGATGACATCTGCATGTGCTTGATTTTCAATATAAAAACGTGGGTCCTCCCCAGCGGTAATTCTTTGTCCACGGGGGACATTACCCGCGGCGTTTGGCAATTTTTCGGGGTTTTAGGGTCGGCAGCAGCAGCGACCACAAACCCTTTACCCAGCTGACTTTGGAGGTGCCGAAGCTGCCGAAATCATAGGGGGGCGACTGTGGCCGAAATCAACAGGCTAGAAGACGCCTACAACTGGAACATCAGCAGGTTGGGCGAAGCGTTTGGGCTGCACCGCGATACGGTTCGTAAGCGGCTGACGGAAGCGAATGTCATCCCGTCCGGTATTCGGTCCGGCGTCAGCGTGTACTCCCTTAAAGATGCGGGGCCCGCCATTTTTGGTGAGCGATTTGCGGGTGCGACCAGTGATCCGGATGACTATCCACCACAAGAAAGGCGGGCTTGGTTTCAGTCTGAAAACGAACGGGTGAAACTGGAAGTGGAGCTGCGGCAATTGGTGCGTGCAGAAGAAGCACATAAAGAAATGAGCCGTTTGGCTAAGGCAGTGGCTTCTGGCCTTGACTCATTATCCGACATGCTAGAACGAGACGCAGGTTTGCCACCCGAAGCGATTGAGCTAGTCGAAAAAACAACCGATGCGCTGCGTGAGCAGATGTATCAGGCGATCATGGCAGACAGTGACGAGGTAGCTAATGAGTAACTACGCAAGTGCGGCCGCCATTCGCCGTGATGTTGCTGAACTTATTAGACCACCGCGCCGAGTACGAGTTAGCCAGGCCGTCGCTGAAAAAATGAAAGTGGTGGCAGGTGACGGCACGGTAAGAGATTGGAGCCCTGACGCCACGCCTTACATGGTCGAGCCGTTGGATTGCATGGGCTCTCGCCTTTATGACGCCGTGATATTCGCAGGGCCCGCACGAACCGGAAAAACCAACGCCTTGGTGGATGGTTACGTGGCGTACAAGATCACCTGCGACCCCGGCGATGGCCTCATCGTACAAATCTCAGAAGAAAAAGCGCGCGAGTTCAGCAAAAAGCGTATCGACCGCATGCTGGTTAACTCGCCTGAGTTAGCCGCAAAGCTTAGCCCTCGTGGGCATGACAATAACGTGCACGATAAGACTTTTCGTGCAGGTAACTACCTCGGCATTAAGTGGCCATCCAAGAACGTACTGGCCAGCTCCGACTATCAGTTTGTACTGATCACCGACTTTGACCGTTTGCCGATTAACATCGATGGCGAAGGCGATGCCTTTACCATGGGTAACAAGCGAACTCAGACTTTTGGATCGACGGGTATGACGTTGGCCGAGTCTTCGCCTGGGCGAGAAGTCACGGATCCGGACTGGCGTCGGCCAGATGGCCACCCGCATATGGCGCCGCCCACGACCGGCATCCTCGACTTGTTCAACCAAGGCGATCGCCGCTGTTGGTATTGGCAGTGTCCGGAGCTGAGTTGCCGACAGTGGTTTATGCCGGTGATGGAAAACTTCAATCTGCAGAGTGCCCGAGCATTTTGCCCGCACTGCGGTGGCGAAATCAGCCCTGCCGATAAACGCAAACTTAACCTGGCTGGCCGTTGGTTGCCCGAAGGCTGCGAGTTCACCTTAGCAGGTGAAGTCATCGGTACCCGTCGCCGTACCCGCATTGCTTCGTTCTGGATGGAAGGCCCTGCAGCGGCGTTTCAGAGCTGGCCGTCGTTAGCTGAAAAGTTACAACGAGCGGAAGACACCTTTGCCCAAACTGGCAGCCAAGAAACCCTGAAAACAGTCACCAATACCGACTGGGGCAGGCCGTACCTGCATCGCCGTGCGGCAACGCAGCGCAGCAGCCAACGATTGATGGACCGCGCCGAACAGACAGAGCGCCGCACCGTGCCCGAGGGCGTGCGGTTTTTAACGGCGTCGGTGGACGTGCAGGGCGGCAAAGACCGCCGCTTTGTGGTGCAAGTGCAGGGCTGGGGTGCGAACCGCGAAATGTGGGTGATTGACCGCTTCAATATCAAAGAAGACAAAGGCCCCAACAATGACTTACCCCCACGGCAGATCAGTCCCGCCACGCACCCCGAGGATTGGGATTTGCTGACGCGCGACGTGCTGCAGCGGTCTTATCCTCTGGCTGATGGCAGTGAACGCCGCATGCCGATCGCGGCCATGGGCGTCGATACCGGCGGTGAGGGTGAGGGCGAAGAGTCCGTGACCTCACAAGCCTACGAATGGTATCGCCGTTTAGCGCGCGAGGGCTTGCAGAGCCGCGTGTTTTTGCTCAAAGGTGCCAGCTCTAAGACGACTAACCGAGTGCGTAAAACAGAGCCCGATAACACGGGGCGTAAGTCACGCAAGTCCAGTGCGCGCGGCGATGTGCCGTTATATCTACTGGGTACCGACATGCTCAAGGATGCGGTGGTCGCCATGATGGACCGCGACGATCCGGGGGCGGGTTATATGCACATCCCTAGCTGGCTAGGTCGCTGGTGGTATGACGAACTGACCTACGAGATCCGAGACCCCGCCACGGGTAAATGGAGCAAGCCGGGCAAACGAGCGAACGAAGCCTTCGACTTGTGCGTGTACAACCTAGTGGTGTTCATTTTACTAAAAGCGGAACGCATCAATTGGGCAGCACCCCCGGCGTGGGCCGATGAGTGGGACAGAAACCTGCTGATATTGATGCCCAGTGAAAACAAGAGCAGCGAGCCGCAACCTCAAGCAGTAACCCAAGCCCCTCGTCGAGCCCGACGGGTGATTAAACCCCGAATTTAGGAGACCACATGGCCTACACCACAGCAGAACTGGCGCAGGTCAGGCAGGCGATCATTGATTTGTCGACCGGTCAGCAAGCGACACGCATCACCAAAGACGGTCGAACGGTGGAGTTCGCCACCACCGACCTGAACAAGTTGCGGGCGCTAGAGCGTGACATTGTTTTGGGCCTGCAATCCGCGGCCACTCGGCGCCGCAGCCGGACTCGTTACGTGACGACCAGTAAGGGGCTGTAAATGACCGCCATTAACCAAAAACCGCGTATCCGGCTGACGATGCGGGGTGGGCAGATGGTGCCCTCAACTATTAAGGCGCAATTTGAAGGCGGCTCGACCAGCCGCCGCATGGCAGGCAAGGGCGCGGTATCGACAGGGCCTAATGGTCCAATTGCGCGCTCATTGCCGTTACTGCAAGCCCGCAGCCATAACGCCATTCGTAACAATGCGTATGCCAGTAAGGCGCAGCAGGCTTACGTGTCCAATCTGGTGGGGGACGGCATCATTCCGCAGTGGGGATGTAAACACATTCAAAGTCTGTGGGACTGCTGGGCGTTGGAGTGCGATGCCGATGGCATTGATAACTTCTACGGCTTACAAGCGTTAGCGGCGTCGTCTCAGTTTGAAGCGGGCGAGGCACTGGCACGGTTTCGTTATCGTCGGGTATCTGATGGTTTGTGTGTGCCACTGCAGCTGCAGTTGATTGAAGCTGAGCATTTAGATCCCGGCTACAGCCACGCCTTTACTCATCGGCTGATCAAGATGGGCATCGAATTTGACGCCATTGGCCAGCGCAGCGCTTATCACCTGTGGCGGCACCACCCTCACGAACAGCTCACTGCAGCGTACAACGAACGGGTGCGGGTGCCAGCGGATAACGTGGTGCACATGTTTCGTCGTACTCGCCCTGGGCAATTACGCGGGGTGCCCGAACTGACCAGCGTCATCATTCGTTTGTACGAAATAGATGAAATGCAGGACGCCACGCTCAGCCGGCAAAAATTGGCTCAGCTGTTTGGTGCCTTCGTGAAACGTAAAACAGGTCACGACCCCGAAGATGACGGTCCCTTCTTTGGTACTCAGGTATCGATGTCGGACGGCATGGAAGGGTTGAGCGAGTTCACGCCCGGCGGCATCCACTATCTGGAAGACGACGAAGAAATTACCTTTTCGACGCCACCGGATATTGGGGCCAACTACACCGAATGGTTACGCACTGAGTTGCTGGCGGTGGCCGCTGGTGCGGGCATTACCTACGAACAACTGACCGGTGATCTGAAAGGCGTTAACTATTCGAGTATCCGCGCCGGCTTGCTGGAATTTCGCCGCCGCGCGGAAGCCTTGCAAGCCCAGCTGATTGTGCATCAATGGTGCCGGCGCATTGCGGCCAAGTGGCTCGACGTGGCGGTGACGTCCGGTGCGCTAAAAATCGAGAACTATTGGGCTAATCGCACTCAGATTTTGGCGATTGATTGGATAGCGCCGCGCTGGCAGTGGGTAGATCCACTCAAAGAAATCAGTGCCTTGTTGCTGCAGGTGCGCGCTGGCTTTAAACCGCGCAGTGAAGCCGCGGCAGAATTGGGCTGGTCACTGGATCAGCTCGACGCTGCCATTGCTAAGAGCAATGAGAGTGCCGACCAGTATGGGTTGGTGCTCGATTCAGATCCCCGTAACACCAGCAAGAACGGCAGCTTACAGTTTGCCGCTAAATTGTTGGCCGATGACCCCGAACAAGAGGATTAACGATGACATGGTTTCAAGCCAAGGCGTTGGCCGACACGCCGCTGCTGGCCCACGTCGCCATTACAGGCGAAATAGGTAAAAGCTGGTGGGATGAAGATTCGGTGGCCGCCAGTGATTTTATGCGTGCCGTGAATGCGTTGGGCGAGGTAACGGACATTACGGTCGACATCAACAGTCCCGGCGGCTCGGTGGTCGATGGCATCACCATTGCCAACTACCTGCGCGACCACAAAGCCAAGATCACCGTGAACGTGCTGGGCCAAGCGTCCAGCATCGCGTCTGTGATTGCGGCGGCCGCTGATGAAGTCAACATGGGGCTGGGCAGTTGGATGATGGTGCACCAGCCGTGGACGGTGGCGGTGGGTAACGCCGATGACCTACGGGCGTTAGCCGGTGATCTGGACATTATCCGTGACAGTATCATGGCGCACTACGTGGCGCGGGTAGGTGAAGATAAACGCGCAGAAATGCTGGCACTGGTGCAGGCCGAGACCATTTTGTCTGCCGAAGAGGCGGTGGCACTGGGGTTGGCCGATAAGCTGTTGGTCAACACCAAAGCCGCGGCGTCGGTATCGGTGCTTGCCCGTGCGATGGCACTGGCGGCGGCCAGCGCACGCAGCAAAATGGAGCCCGCGACCGAGGGGATGACTGCCCAAGACGCACTGGCGTTGGCCTTTGGTATCAAACCCGAAGATGTGAACGCGCAAGCGGGGCAGTTGGCCGAGCAAATCAAGGCGTTGCGCAATCCCGACGATGCCGACCGCTTACGCGCTCAGCACCCGCAGCTGGTCGCTGACATTGAAGCCCAAGCACGTGCAACTGTTGATACCGCTGACATTACCCTAACGGCCGTGGCCGCCGAGCGCGCTCGCGCCTCTGCCATTATCAAGGCGTGTGACACCACGGGCCAGCCGCAGTTGGTCGAAAAGCTGATCACTAACGGCATGGCCGAGGACACGGCGCAGGAATACATCTTTGATGTGGCGGCGGCCAGCGGCAATCAGCAGCACATTAATAACAACCATTCGCCCGAGGGCGGACACAAGGCCGGCATTGATCACAATCAGATTTATGCGCGCCGCAACCGTAAAACCCCAGCCTAAACAGGAGTCCATCCATGGCGCGTTATACCGAGCCTCGCCACACCGGCGAGCACATTTTATCCGAAGCCAATGGCAGCCGTTCGCGAGAGCAGGCGGTGTTGGCGGCCGGCAACTTAGTAGCCGGCACCGTATTGGCGCGTAACGCGACCGGTGAATATGTCGAGTTAGCACCGGCTGCCACTGACACCACTAAAACGGCGGTGGCGGTGTTGTATGCCGCCACTGATGCCAGCGCGGCGCACGCACCCTGTGTGGTGAACGTGCGCGACTGCGAAGTGATCGACTCCGCACTGGGTTGGCCCGAAGGCATTGATGCACCGAAAACAGCCACCGCCATCGGCCAACTGGCCGCGGTGGGGATTATCGTCCGCTAACTGCGTCTTTCATATTCACCGAACACATTCAGAGCCCGTATAGGGCTCTACTTGTTTCTGCCTTCCTAATTTACATAAGAGAGACCAATCAATGGGCATCTTTAATACTGATACTTTTTCGCTGCAATCACTGACTGCAGCCATTAACGAGGTGGAATTTAAACCGCGTCGTTTGGGTGATCTGGGCCTGTTCAATGAGCAAGGCGTGGCCACCACGAGTGTGATGATTGAGCGCTCAGGCACCCAGTTGGGTTTAGTGCCCGCAGCACAACGTGGCGCACCCGGCACCGTCATTGGTGGCAGCAAGCGTACCAGCGTCACCTTTTCTGCTCACCACTTGCCAACCGTGGCCAACATTCTGGCAGACGAAGTGCAGAACGTGCGGGCCTTTGGCTCCGAAGACGGCGCTGAAGCAGTGCAAAGTGTCGTCAATGCGCGCCTAGCCACCATGGCTGCACGCATCGATGTGACTCACGAGTACCACCGCATTGGTGCCGTGAAAGGGCAGATCCTCGACGCAGACGGTAAAACAGTGTTAGTCGATTTATACGCCTCATACGGCATCACCCAAAAAGTGATCCCGATGGCGTTGGCCTCCACTGCAGCGGAAAACACACTGCAGCTGAAATGCCTCGATGTGCTGGAAGCCATTGAAGTCGGTTTAGGCGATATGTTCTTTGCCGGTGCCTTGGTGCTTTGCGGTAGCAGCTTCTGGCGCAAGCTACTCACCAACAAAGATGCTCGCGAAGTGTACATGGCTCAGCAGAATGCCCGTTTAAACGCCGATGGCCGCGAGAGTTTCAGTTATGGCGGCCTAACCTTTGAGCGCTATCGCGGCAACGTGAAAGGCCTCCCGTTCGTGGCTGACACCGAAGCGTATGCGATTCCGATGGGCACCGACGAGCTGTTTATCACGCGCTTTGCACCGGCGGATTACATGGGCGCAGTCAATACCTTGGGCCTGCCACTGTACAGCTCATCTGAACCGCTTCCGCACAACAAAGGCGTACAGCTGGAAGCGCAGTCTAACCCCATCCACTTGTGCACCCGTCCACAAGCGGTGATCAAGCTGAAAGAGCAGGCTAGCTAATGGCCGGCGCGGCGTTCGACAACGCCGTCGCCGCCATGGATGAGGCCATTACCAAGGTGATGGCCTCACCTTATGTGCTGGTGTTAAAGATCGGCGGTGAGCTGGCCATCAAGGCCATTTTGGAACACGAAACGGGCGAAAGTACGCAGCCGGGCCTCGGTAAAGCGCGAGCGATACGAGCAACCACTGAGCAAGCGATGCTTACTGTGCTGGGCCAGCGTTTAGCGCGTGACCAAGTGCTGGGGGCACAGGTAGAAACGGCCTTGGGTACCCGCTGGGTGTCGGAGGTATTTTATCCGGATGAAACCACCACCGAGTTACAGCTGGGCTTGGCGGGGGATGCGGTACTGCCTAGCGGTAATGGCGTGCGCTTTGTGAGTTAAGGAGGCCGCATGATGCACCTGTTTATTGATGATGCTGAGCTGAATGAGCTCATCGAGCAGTTTCCAGAACTTCCCCCTAATGCGGTGCCACTGGCGTTTCACCGCGCCATGCGCCGTACCGAACAAACCATCATTTCTCAGGCTAGCCGGCTGCTGAAAGGGGCGTTAAAACTGAGCGCTCAAAAAGCGATTGCGGGGCGGGTGAAAACCTACATACGACCCAGTAGCAGCGACATGGAAGAAATGAAGTTCTGGTTTGGCATGAACGATTTATCTCCGGACGTGTTCAGTGGCAAACCGCGTAAAACCAAAGGCGGTCTGATGTTTCGGGGGAAATATTACGACCGAGCGTTTGTCACGGTACGTAATGGGCGCACCACCTACCGTCAGCGCGACGGGGCGGAGAGAACGCCCACCACTAAAATCACCATCCCTATCCCCGAAGACATACTAAACCAAGTAGAAGACGACGTGCTTGAGCACATGCCAGAGATATTCATGCGCCACTTTGCTACCGACCTACAAGGTCGCAGTAAGAGCAATGGCTGGCAACACTACTTTGCCGGTGGTGGTCATGGCAGCATTGGCGGGGGAGGCATGCGGGTGATGAGCAGCAAAAAACCACCCAGAGGATCTCAGTACTTATGAGCTACATCATTACCACGCCCAGCGAGTTCCACGATGCCGTGGTCGCTCAGCTGGCAGCGCGGTTACCGACCATTTCGGTGACCGGATATGAAGAGTGGGGACCGGTAGACATTACCGGCCCTTGCGTTTTGGTGCAGTGGGAAGACAGCTTGCGGGGCAACTTGCGTAACGATGGCCGTTACCACCATCTATTTATGCTGACGGCGCATTGCGTGGTGCCCAAGACGCTACCTCGCGCTGCCTTAATCGCGCTGGACTTGGCAACGGAAGTTGAGCGCTTGCTTGACCACCGTGCGCTGTTTTTTGTGAACGATGAACTACAAGTGCGCTCTGACACGGTCGGGGTGCCCACCGTACTTAATAATGGCGACACCACCTTCTTACTGGGGTTGGCTGGCATGGAAGCACGCGGCGTGCAGTGGCAGCAGCCCTTGTACCTCGGGCCGTCAGAGTTTGATCCCCATGAGTTATAAGGCGGAGCCATTATGTTTGCGCAAATGCTTGCCCCTATTTACGACCGTTTGGCTGAGCTTGAATCCGCGCTAGAGAGTGGCTCTCGTCAGGGGCGCAATGCCATTCAGTTGGGCACAGTAGCAAAGGTGGTTAATGGTAGGCGCGTGGTGATTGCCATTGGCAAAGCCAGTACGCCCGCCATTAAGTGGTTTGCGCTATGGGCGGGGGACGTCATTGAGTATCGCTGCCCGTCAGTCGGCGAAATGGCACTGGTGCTCAACTACGGCAGTGGTGACAACAGCCAAAGCAGCATCGCGCTGGTTGGTATTGCTTCTGATCAGTTCCCGTTCCCGATCGATGACCCGAACTTAGTGCACCAACAAATTGGCGACCTCGCTAGCCTGACGTGGAATAAAGAAACCGGCGGCTTAAAAATCACCGCGCCTGGCGGCGTGGAATTGGAGACGCCCTTAGTGAGTTCCACTGGCGACATTAAAGACCAAGTGCGCACCATGGCCGCAGACCGCGACATTCATAACGGACATGACCACCCCCACGGCGATCCCACCGTCGGTAAAGCTAACCAAACACAGTGAGGCACACATGATAGGAATGGACCGCCGCACCGGCCGGACAATTTCAGGTACCCAGCAGTTGGCCAGTCGCCTGCAGCAGGTCTTTACCACTCAGTTGGCCAGCCGTAACCGCCGCCGCGCCTTTGGTTGTCAATTACCCAGCTTGCTGAGTCACAACGTGAACCTGAGTTTACTGCTGACGGCCAAGGCCGAAATGTTTGACGCCTTGGCTGATCCGAATAACGGCTGCCGCGACTTTAGTGCCAACAATATTCAGCTGCAGGCCACCGAAGCGGGTTTTATTGCCGAGCTGCAGGGCCGCTATCGCGGTGCAGACATTACCGTGAGGGTGCCACTTAATGACGATATTTAACCCCCTGATTGACCGCCTCCCCGAGCCCGACGTGTTGGCCGTGTCGGGTGTGGGTGTTCACCTGGCTGAGTTAAAGCGCACGGTACTTGAGATTGTTGGGCGCCTGCGTCCGGATGATGTGGCGGCGGTGGCTGAGACGTTGGAAAACGATGCTGAGCTGGCAACCATCATACTGCAGGCGAGCGCACAGATATTGACGGTGCGGGAGCGGCGCCTCAACGACAAAATTCGCAGCATCCTGATGCTGTGGGCCAAGGGCAGTAATTTAGATGCCCGCGCTGCCGAATTCGGCGTCCAGCGGCAGGTCATTAAGAAAGGGGACCCCAATGCGTTCCCGCCGGTACCGGATGAGTTGGAATCAGACGACGATGTATTGATCCGCACGTTGTTGGCCCCGTTTGGGTTTGGCACCACCGGTTCGGAATTGGCGTATCAGTTTCATGCCATGACCTTGGGCGAGCGGCCACACATCGGCGTGTCTAGCCCAAAAGACGGGCAAGTGGTGCTGACCTACACCTTTCCACCGGGCACGCGCGCCGCAGAGGTAAAAGACGCACGGGCACGCATGGCCGCCCCCGAAACGGGCCGCATGAACGTGTGGATATTGGGGCGAGCAGGTGATGGCACGCCAACACCTGCTTTGGTCGCCGCCAGCCAAGCCTACCTTGATCGCCCAGACATTCGCTTGGGCACGGACACGCTGACGGCACTGCCAGCAGAGATAAAGCCGTATCAAATCCACGTGCGTTTGCACGGTGGGCGCTGGCCGGGTGGGGAAATTGACCCCAAGCCCGTCGAACAATTACTGCTGAAATACGCGGCGGGTAACCACCGCTTAGCAACCTACATCGACCCCAGCGAGATAAGCCACTTGTGCCGCGTGCCCCAAACCGTGACCCGTGTGGATGTGCTGCATCCCGCCACGGCCCATCAGTACGACGTGCATCAGGCACCGTATTGTACGGGAGTGACGGTCGAGGTGGTGTATGGCTGACAGCATCCAAACCGATAACCGCAGTGGGTTGCAGGTGGGCATTGAGTTATCGCTGGATCAGCAGCTGGCTCGTATCGAGCACGCCGCGCCGTTGCCGCGTTTGTTCGATGCCATGCAAAGCCCGGATCCTTTCCTCATAGCGCTGGCCATTGAGCGGGGCGTCGTCGATTGGTCAGAAAACGACAGTGAACGTGCGCGGCGCATGACCACCCGCGATGCCATGCTCTTGCACCGTCAGTCGTGCACGCTCGGGGGCATACGGCGCAGCGTGAAAGCGTTGGGGTTTGATGCGGTGGTTTCTCGCCTTCGACCTTACGTGATAGGGGTTGAAGCTGAGTTATCGGACACCACGCTGACCGCCGAGCTGCAAGAGCGCCTTGCTCGCCGTGTGGATGTTTATCGTGCCGGCCGTGACAGCGTCGAGTTGTCGCTAGTGCTTTCAAGCCTAACGCCTGTTTATGTAGGCGTAGCCAGTACGGACGGGGATGAGCTGGATGTACAGCCTTGGCAAACCGATGACATTACGCTGGAAGTTCAAGCGTATGTCGGTGTTGCTGACACCATTTTCGATGATATGGACACTTACCCATGGTTGACATAAATACCAAATTTGGCGCCCTGCTGACGAAGCACGGCGCCGCTAAAAAAACGAACTGTGATGCGTTGGGGCTGCCTTGGAAGCTGACGCAGATGCTGCTGGGGGACGGGGGCGGAGAAAATAAAGTACCTAACGCTGATCAAACGGCGCTGGTCAGAGAGGTGTATCGCGCTCAGCTTAATGCGTTGTATGTGTCGCCGACGGACGCCAACGTGCTGGTCGCCGAAATCATCGTGCCGCCGGACATTGGCGGCTGGTGGATACGCGAACTGGCACTGGAAGATGACGCAGGTGTTTTCTCTGCGGTGGGTAACTGTGCGCCGAGCTATAAACCGGCCTTGGCACAGGGCGCTGGGCGTAACCAAATTATCCGCATGCACATCATTACCCACGGCACCAATAACATTCAGCTGAAAATAGACCCATCAGTGGTGTTGGCCACACGTAGCTTTGTTGAGGCTGAAGTGTTGGTGGTATCGAATGCACTGAAAGCTCACGTAGAGGCACCTAACCCGCACAGTCAGTACGCTAAAGCCGCCGATGTGGCACAAAGCCAAGCAGCTCACATTGCTGCATCCCAATTCCTGCCTTGGGACGCGGCTCGTACCTATCGCACCGGCGAAACCTGCACACAACTGGTCGATGGCGAGCTGAAAACTTGGGAAATGTATGCAGGGCCTAATTTGACCTGTAAGGGCAAAGACCCCAGCTCCCCCGCTAACCGGCATGAAGGCTGGGTTAGCACTACTGCACCGTTTTGGTGGATTGAACAGGGTAACAGACCCGGCACGCCGCACTATTGGCTTGCAGAAACCGCGCCCGCTCATGCGGTAATGGAGCTGGGATTAGACCTGTCAATCGCAGTCTACTGGCGACTAGCACGTCGGTATCCACACCTAGTTAACACCCTTGCAGGCACTATCAATACTGGCGAAATACGCGGTGAGTTTTTGCGGGTTTGGGATGGTGGAAGAGGCGTTGACCCGGCACGAGCATTACTCTCGGGGCAATTGCAGGATTATCAGGCACACACTCACCCTGCAGATATTGAGTATAGGGACGGCGCTGCGGGTAACGGGGGCCCGCTACGGATAGTGGTTAATGACACCTTAACCCCTGTTTCTCCTTTCGACAATCACATGGGGACTGTCAAGATGAGTGGGGGCTCAGAAACACGCCCTCGCAACGTCGCCCGCGCCATGGTCATCGAGGTTTAAGGAACGATTATGATAACTAACACCAAACCTTACTGGTCGGTTGATCCGTTTACCCGCGAGATAATCAGCGGCCCTCACTCTGGCCAGTTTCGCGGGGGCTCTTGGCACATTCCTGCCAACACCATTACCGATGAGCCACTACCAGACAAAGCGGGCTTTGCTGTGCTGGCTTTGCTGGACGATACCGGCACTGAATACGTCGAAGACCACCGCGGCAAGGCGGTTTACAACAAGCAAACCAAACAACGGCAGGAAGTCACTGAGCTCGGCCCCTTGCCTGACGCGCTCACTGAGCAGGCACCGGGGCCCGATGACATATGGGGCACCAGTAGTTGGAAGCTTGACCCAGCGGCCATCGACCGCCATAAGGCAACTAAGGCCGCCGAAATAAACCTCTGGCGCGACCAGCAAGAACGCGAAAATTTGTCGTTTGAGCATGCTGGTGTCCGCTGGGATGGTGGCATGGAATCGAAAAGCCGGATGGATGAAACGCTGGCCCTGTCCGCTATTGGCCCTCTGCCGCCGGGCTTTTTCTGGACCACCGCTAGCAACATTGATGTGCCGATGGACGGGGCAGCACTGCAAAATTTGGGTAATGCCATGGCCGCAGCAAGAGGAGAGCGAGGGTTTGAAATCCATGCTCGTCAACGACAGATGAAAGCCGAAGTAGATTTGCTCACCACGATTGAAGCGGTGCACGCTTACACGGTCGGATGGCCGGAGGTTTCCCATGCTGGATAAAGATTCACTGCTGTTACGCTTAGCCATTGGTTTTGACCAGCTACTGAATGCGCTGCTCGGCGGTGACATTGATGAAACGCTGTCTAGCCGCAGCTACCGTCGCGCTCGGGACGGCTCACTTAAATGGCAACGTGTCGAATCTGCGGTCAATGCCGCTTTCTTCTGGCAGAAGGAACACTGTCGCGCGTCGTACTTAAATGAACGCCAACGGCGCTGGCAGTGGTTAGAGCTGTACGACACCGAATGAACCAAAAATACCCCACACCCGCTTAAGCGGGTTTTTTTATGCCCAAATTTGGAGCGCCCCATGAAACAAACCTACCACGTCCAGCTTGGTTTTGCCTGCGCCCGCACGGGGCACTGGATTGATGCCGGCGGCACGGTCGACATGATGCCGAGTGAAGCCACGCAGCTGCTGTTGTCTGGCTACTTAGAGCCAGTAGCAGCTACCCCATCACCGAAAAAAGGAAAGTAAGTCATGCCAAAAATTGAAAGCTTTGTGCATAACGGCATTTCAGTTCATGCCAAAGCGGCGCCTGCTCCTATGGGGCCGCTGGGCGGCGTGGTGTTGGGCTTAGTCGGCACGGCACCGGATGCCGATCCCGCCATTCCACGCAGCAAACCGTACCGCATCTCAAACCCCGCGCAGGCGGCCAAGCTGGATATGACCGGCATGGAGCTGGGCACCTTGCCGCGCGTTGTTAGCGAAATACTGAAAATGGTGGCGGTACCGATTTACGTGGTCATTGAAGAAGAGGACACCGCCTTGGCCCCTGCGGCCAAGGACTACAGCGCCAAGGTGGTGTCGGCCTCGGTGATGAACGGCCAGCTGCAGGTGGTGGTCAGTGACAGCACCTTGACCGAGGCGGTGCTGGGCGCCGCTGCGGCGAGCTGGCAAGTGGAAATCGGCAGTGGCAACACCAAAGTGGCCACCATGGTGAGCTTTGTGCCAGGCATGACGAACGTGCTCACGCTGTCGTCGGCAGGCACGTTAACGCTGGCTGATTTAACCGCAGGCGCGACGCTCACCATCCACGGCAAAGACCTGACTGCCGCTGGCACCATCGTCAACATCGTGGGCCGTATCGATCCGGCCACTGGCCGTCACACCGGCATTCAAGCTTTGCTGGGCGACATTCCGGAAACCCTGACCGACATTGCAGCGCCCGGCTTTAGCCACAAGGCGGTAGCTGATGCGCTGGCGGTGGTGGGCCGTCGCCTTTATTGCCGTGTGGCACTGGAAGGACCCAGCTCCACGGACGCGGCCGCCATTGCGTTGTCTGAATCGTTGGCGGTGGTGGACACCGGCTACGACCAAGCGGTGATTGTGGATCCGTTCGTGAAAGTGTGGAGCCAAGCCGTCGCCGGCTACGTGTACATGTCTGGCGTGGCGCACTACTTAAGCTGTGTCGCGCGCGTGGAGCCGTGGGAATCACCCGGCAAAGGCCGCGCGGGTGTGCAGATTGAAGGCACCCAACGCACCATCGATTACAACATCATCGATAAGGCCAGCACCGGCAACCTGCTTAACCGCTACGGTATTTGTTACTTCGCGCGTACCGCCATGGGCGGTTATTCGCTCATTGGCAACCGCACCGTCAGTGGCCGTTTTTTAAACGTGGTGGGATTAGAGCTGGCAATTATTCGCAAGCTCATTGCCACGTCTGAGGGCGACATGGCGCACAACCTGACGGCTGAATTCATGGAGCAAAAGGTCGACACCATGAACAGTTGGCTGGAAGCCCAAGCGGCCGCCGGCGCCATGATTGGGGCGCGTTGTCGTTTGCACCCCACACTGAACAACAGTGAAAACTATTTAAACGGCGAGTGGCACTTGGTGATTGAGTACGGCGCGTACCGCCCGAACGAGCACATGGTGTATCACCTGCGTGAAGACGTGGGCATCGTTAACGCATTTTTGGACGAGGTACTGTAATGGCTGGACAACGTGTACGGGTACTGCTGCGGGCCGTGGTGGATGGCTTGCCGTTTATGAACGAGGTGGAGGAATACACCTCTGCTCGCCCAAAGAAAAAGACCGAAGAAGTGAAAGGCGGCGGCTTTATTGGCGGCGAAATTTTTAGCGGCATTGAGAAGATGACCGGCACTCTGGTTCTTAAAGGGGCGACCACCGCCGTGTTGGCAAAATATGGGCTGTCGGTGGGCAACAAATTGCCAGTGAGCATCCGTGAAACACTGATGGACGAAGACGGTAAACGTCTGGTAGTGACTGAAACGTGGATCGCTGAAATGACCGGCGTGGAAGAAAGCGGCAAAGGGCAAGGCCAGTTAGATCAGCACACGCTGACGTTTGCGGTGGACTCAAGCAAGCGTATTGAAAACGGCAAGGTGCTGTGGAATGTCAGTCGTCGCGCGCACATTTGCGACTTGGGCAACGGTGACTTGCTGGAAGCTGACCGCAAAGCGATTGGCATTTAATGGGTGGGGCCACTGGCCCCACTGACTGTTTACTAGGCCGCAGATAGCGGCCTTTTTTTATGAGAAAACATCATGACTCAATTTATTCCTACCCCGTTCATCAAAACCCACACTCTGCGCTGGCCGATCACGGACGATAAAGGCGAAATCATCAAACAGGTGACCATGCGCACGCTCACACTGGCTCAGTTACGCGAGTTCCGCAAGCAATTCGGCCTTGATGATACTCAGGCTAACCAAGAGCAGGTTGATGCCTTTGCGGGCGCGGGGATCTGTGCCGCCAGCGGCCTGACCGACGCGGAACGCGGAAGACTGGCGACCCCTGATTACACCAGCTTGGCCCAGATCTCTAAGGAGCTGGCCATGACGCCGGCGGCCGATTTTAAACCGCCTGCTGCAGAAGCCGGTCGCATTCCGTTGTTGGTGCCCGTTGATGATATTGAACATGGCAACGTGGACAGCTATCGGCTGCAACCGCCGACGGTGAAAGCCACGGAAATCGTTAATGCGGCCCATTCGGGATTCGATCGTGAAACTCACATTGCGGCGATTTGCAGCGGGTTAGATGTGAGCACCATCTTGAAGTTGCACATGCCGGATTGGGTGCAGCTGCAGTCTGAGGTGGTCAATTTTTTGGAAGAACCGGCGGGCTTTTATCCGTCAACGACGTCGAACGTCTGACCGATGTGATCCCGTTGGTATACAGCGCCACGGAAGCGGAAATTAAAACATGGCGCGTCCCCGCAGCTATGCGGCGCTATGAATTGGCGTTGGCCAGATTAGGAGCGGATCGTGGCAGATAAACGATATTCGGTCGTACTGTCGGCCAAAGAGCAAGTGAGTCAGGCGTTTGAGTCTGCAGGCAAAGCCTCGACACGGCTGAAAAAAAGCATCGGTGAAACGAACGCCCAGCTAAAAGAAATGGGGGCCACCAGTAAGCGGGCATCGGACTTTGACGGCTTAGAAAAGGCCATGGCGGGCACGAAAAAGTCACTGACCGACGCTCAAAAGGCCGCCCGCGACACGGGCACCTCTATCGCTCAGCTGAAAGAAGAGCAAACCAAATATCGCGGTGAGCTGAAAAAGTCTGAGCAGCAGCTGGAAAAAATGCGCTCTTTTATGGGGCCCATGACGCCTGCTCAGCAGGCAGCGGCCGTGGCGGCCACGGATAAAGTGACTGACTTGCGCCGCTCACTGAAAGACGTGGGCAGCGAACTCAACAAAACGCAGAAAACGGAGCGGGTGGCGACGGCTGAGGTGAAAAAGCTCACCGACACGCTCGGCAGCCAAGGTCGCCGGCTGGGCTCCTTGTCCCGTGATTTAACAGGGGCCGGAGTCAACACCAAGGCATTGGGCGCAGAACAAGTGCGGCTTAAACGCCAAGCGGATGACGCCACCGCGGCCATGGGCCGTCAGCAAACCCGCTTGAAAACCATTGGTGATGCTCAATCAAAAATGGCGAGCAACAAACAAACGCGTCAGGGCTTGGTGGGTGAGACGTTTAAGTTGGCGGCCAGCACGGCGCCGGCTATTTACGCCGCTAAAAAAGCCATTGATTACGAAGATGCCTTTACTGACGTCAAAAAAGTCGTGACTTTTGGCAGCGAAGCGGAAGAGCGCAGCACCAAGTCTGACATGATGCGCATGGCCGCTGAATACGGCATAAATCAAGTGGGCATGGCTGAAATTGTGGCGTCGGCGGGTGCGTCTGGGATTGGGCAACGAGACGACGGGACAACAGACACCAAAGAGCTGCTGAGGTTTGCGGGCGATGCCGCTCAAATGTCCGTTGCCTTTGATATGACGGCCGATGAAGCGGGCACCACCATGGCCAAGCAGCGCTCGGCCATGGGCTTAAGCCAAGATCAGGTCATTAGCTTGGCCGACTTCACCAACAAAGTGGCTGACACCGTATCTGCGGCACCGAAAGAAATTGCGGAAGTCATGATGCGCCAAGGCGCCACGGCCATGAAGGCCGGTTTTAGTGACAAACAAACGGCAGCCCTTGCCGGCGCGCTAATCTCGACCGGCGAAACTGTGGAAACCACCTCCACCGCCATTAAAAACATTGCAGGTCGGCTGGGTAAAGGCCATGCCGCCACGGGAGCACAAAAGAATGCGCTGAGTATGCTGGGGATTGATCCTCAAGTGTTAGCCAAAGACATGCAACGGGATGCTGAGGCCGCGTTAAATAAGGTGTTTGAAAAGATTGGTGGCTTGAGTGCAGACAAGCAAGCACCAGTTATTTCGCAGCTGTTCGGCGAAGAATCGGTGGGGGCAGTCTCTAAATTACTGAGCAACATGGGCAACTTGAGAAAGACGTTCGGTCTTGCCGGGGATGAAGCCGCTTGGGCTGGCTCTATGGTGGATGAGTATCAGAACAAGGCCGCAACGCGAAAGGCCATGTTAGACAGGGCTGGCTCTCAGTTTGAGCGGCTGACCATCATTATTGGCGACATGCTGTTGCCGGTGGTGGATGAAGTTATCAAACCCATCACGGAATTTGCCCAAGCCGGTGCTGAGTTACTGGAAACCTCGGAAGCGGCGCGCTCGGCGGCGGGCTGGGTGATCAAGATTGGCGCAGGCTTGGTGGCACTGAAAGCAGGGCACATCGTGTTCAAGGGTATCGCGTCCATTTTCAGTGACATGTATCAACTGGGCCGTATCGGCAAAGCCAAGATGGGTGGCCGATTAGATCGCACCACGCTGAGTACCGAACGCAACAGCAACTTAGCTGCGCGTGGGCTGGCTCGGGTGAATGCTCAGCTGGCCAGAATGGGCACGGCGGGGGGCATGGGTGGCCGTGCTGGCGGTGGTCGCCGACGTGGTCGAGGGCGAAACACGATGGGTGGGGCCGCTGGCCCCACTTCTCGACGCGGTAGTCGAGTAGCCGTCGTTCGTGGTGGAGAAGACCGCATCGCGCAGGCAGGGGCCAGCCGTCGTGGTGGGCGAGTTGGTCGCGCGGGCCGAGGCGCTGGGTTACTCAGCTTGGGTGCCGGTTTGATGATGGTCCCCGAGCTAGCGGCCGCCGGTGAAATGCTGGGCCCTATTACCGATGCGGGGGCAGGTGTTGGCAGCTTGGCGTCATCAGCCGGCATGTTAGGCGCCATGGGGCGCATGGGCGGTAAGTTGATCCGCCCGCTGGGCATGATAGGCACCGGCAGTGAGCTGTTTAATGCCGCGAAGGCGGGGGATACCGTTTCGGCTGCCGGCTCTGCTGGTGACCTAGCCGGCAGCATGGGCGGTGGTTGGGCCGGTGCCGCCGCAGGGGCGGCCATTGGCACAATGATCATGCCCGTTATTGGCACTGCCATTGGTGCTGCAGCAGGCGGCCTATTAGGCAGCATGGCTGGGGGTGAGCTGGGTGGCTTGTTGGGCGAGTCGATTGGCGGCTGGCTTAAGAAAGACAAAACGGCGGCCATCGATGGCGGCAAGCCGATCACCGAAACAGTGATCAACGAGTCGAAAAAAGAAGTGAAGACCGAAAACCACTTCACCTTAAAGTTTGACGTTAAGGCCAGCGGTGATCCCGCGCAGGACAATGCGTTGGCAGAAAAAGTGAAGGAGATGCTTGCCCAAGCGTTGCCCTCGCTTGTATCCAGCTCCATGGCCATGGATAGCCGCCAAGACGCATCGTTAACCGGCTTAGCCAGTGATTAAGGAATCATTATGTTTGCAGAATCAAAATCGAGCTTTTTTGCGAGCTTCGCTGCGGCCAGCTACCGAGAGCCGCGCCCGAAAAGCGACCAACAATATGCGTGGGGCAATTACACATGGAGCCTGTCTGGCGGTAACCCGCTGGAAGGTTTTAGCCGGAAGTACGACGGCGGCTTTGTGGAGATTGAGCTGTTGAACGAGCTGCCGATGCTGCAGCACACGGGTCGCAAGTTGGACACCATTACGCTCAAAGGCCGCTGGTTTGCGCGGGATGCACAACGCCATATCGATGCCCTCGAAAAAGTGCGCAATGAGGGTAAGCCGCGCACCTTGGTGCGCGGTGACGGCACCTCACTCGGGCAATTTGTATTGCGGGAGTTTGATGCCAGTGGTGAGCAGATGATCCACAACGGCACTTGCATGGTGCAAGACGTCACTATTCAGCTGTGCGAGTTCGGCAATAAAACACAGGGTAAGCGGTCATGAAGGTCAGAACGAGTGATGGCGACACCGTGGGTCAGATTGCTTGGCGGTCACTGGGGCGGGACGATGATGAAATGGAAGAGCAGATCTATCGGCTCAATCCTCACTTGCACCAGTATTTAGCGGTGTTGCCGGCAGGCATTATTATCAGCTTGCCCGAGCCACAACCCACGCCAGCAAAAGAACGGGAGGGCGTATGGACTTAAGATTAGGCATTACGCCGGTGCATTACTGCACCGGTGCGGGCAGCGACATTATTAACGGCCGCATGGAAACCTTTGAGCGCATCGATGCTGCCGGCACTCAGAGCGATCAGCTCACGCTAACGGTGAATGTGGAAGGGATTAGCGGCTACCCCGAAGAGGGCGCAGTGCTGACGTGGTTTGAGGGATATAAAGAAACGGAAGTGCTTAGAATTGGCAGCTTTAAAATCACCCGCATCACGCCTCGGTTGTTCCCGCGTCAGTTAACCATAGTGGCCACCAGCGCCCCCTTTACTGCAGAAGATAAAACCGGCTTTAAAGAGCGGCGCACTCGTTCGTGGGACGGCATTACTTTTGGCGACTTATTCCGCGAAGTGGTGGCCCCGCATCAGCTGAGCTCGAGAGTCGATCCCGAACTGGATGGCGTAGTGATGGGGCACGTTGACCAAACCGACGAAACAGACACCGCGTTTTTAAGCCGTTTATCTGCGGAGCATGACGCCGTGGCCAAGCCGATGGATGGCATGTACATCTTGGCGCTAAAGGGCAGAGCCAACACCATTAGCGGCAAGACCATGACGCCGTGGGTGATTTCGGTACCGGCAGATAACAAGCCCGGTAAGTCTTGTTTTGTAAACTGCGAGTTAGACCAACCGAGCCGCAAGGCCACGGGGGGAGTAATTGCGCAGTGGCAAGACGACAGCACCGGCGCTATGCACGAAGTTAAATCCGGCACCCCACCTTATCGTAAACTGCCCACGAAGTTTGTGAATAAAGAGCATGCCGAGCAAGCATTAAAAGGCACCTCCCGCAAAGCCAAGCGAGAAAAGCGCAGATTGAATTTGGATATACCAGGCGATCCTAATCTGGCAGCAGAAACGCCAATCACTTTAGATGACTCTTTCCCTAATGGTATGGCAGGGAAGATGAGCATTGATCGAGTGGTTGCCCGAGGCAGTCGTTCTGGAGGGTACCGGATGACGATTACCGCCACATCGCCGGTGTAGTGGTGCTGCTCGAGCGGAGAGGAATGCTGGCGTTTTTTACTGTTGAGTTTAGTGGTGGAGTTGTCCAGAATGGCTGCGTTTGAAGATCATGCTGTATGAAGATTAGTAACTGGTGGTTTGTAGATACACACATCATTCAGGATCAATATGAGCATGCGTGTTTTGTACAAAGAAAAAAGACAATGCGCTTTAAAGTAAACGAAATCAATAGCTTGACACTGTAGTCCTGAGTTGCCTTATGAGCATAAACACGCATGCGCAGTATTAAAAATGTTAGGGAGTAATTAAATTGTGCCGCGTAATTTCAATCTTATTTTTAGTACTATCTTTTAGTGCTATATCAGCTGAAAAACGTTGTGGCTGGCTAGAGAATCCTACGCCAGCAAATTTATGGCTAATCGATGGCGACTCAGAGTGGACGCTATCCATACAAGGCAAAGGATTTATCAACGAAGAATCATTGGATAATATGCCAGCCATTGATGAAAATGAGTTTGTCCGTACAAATGGTCACATGGATTTTCATGTGTATGCCTAAAAGTCAGAAGCAATAAAGAAAAGTCAGAGATTTTATACGTTTACGGTGGAGAGCAGTTACTGCTAAAGCAGTGCTCAGAAGATCCAAGTATCTATAATAAAATACCGCTGCGGTGAGCTCCCTAACAAGGCGCTCAAGCTTGGACGCAGCAAGCTGCGCCGCTTAGCTTAGCGTTAAGTTCTTAAGGAAAATTTATGCCAGAATTCAAGATTTTGAACACCGTCCTTGATTATATGGAATCCAAAGGAACAACATATAAGCTGGTGGAAATAACTATTGATGAAGAGCTTGTTGAGGGAATAAATGCTGTAAATAAAAGCTCCCACACTTTAGAAGAATTACAAAAAGCGGTTGATAAGTGCTTTGCTCACGAATGGCTAAAACGTAGAGTTATGGGTGGAGATAAGTATACTCATTTACAAATAATACCAAAAGGCATTGGAGCTGCAAGGTCAAAACAAAGGTCTGATGAATTAAAAAAATCACGCTCATTTCTAAAAAGAACATCGGATTATATTGAAGACCATAAAGGATTGTTTATAGTTTTTGGTTTCTTATTGGCACTTTTTACATTTGCACTGAAAATCTTAGGAGATAATTAATGGAAGACAAAAGATTCACAATCCCTCTAAAATGTTTTTTTTGCGATTGTGAACTTCAGGGAGACTCTGAAACAGAGTTCAGTTCAGGTGATATGCTTGAGTGCCAAGAGTGTGGTGAGTTCAACGATTACGATGCATTGATTGACGTGGTAGCTGATGAAAGCAAAAAACTTGCAAAACAATACGCTAAAGAAGAAATTGAAAATATTTTTAAAAAGGCATTCAAGTAAACGAAACTTAACAAGTAGCGGCACAATCGCCCGCAAAAAGCCGCGGGCTGGACTCGCTACGCTCGCCCGTGTTGGCAGCGTTATGGCTATCTATTTACGAAAAGGTTGTGAAAGTAGACGTTATTTCTAACTCTATTTAAGAAGTACGTGCCAATATTGATTCAATCGACCGAAAAATAATCTGATTACCATCGGCGTTCATTAGCAGAGACCGCCATGTCTCGATACAAACGACTGTTGAGTCCGACTTTGAGCTTGCGTAAATACAACGGCCAAGTTGGCCAAATATTAGCGGGAATAAAGGTAATGAACAAAGTCATCTGACTCGGCATGCCGGTTCGTCAGCCTATCAGTTAAGGAAGCTAAGCCTTGTGGAGGTTGCTACCTCTGTTCTAATTTAGGAAACAATGCCGTTTGTAGTGAGTACAGTGTTTAAGGTGTGAGAGCCATCGCGTTACTCACACCTTAGCAGGGCGATAGGCTATGGAAAGTATACGTTAATAATTAATCCGACCATTGAAGTGATCGTAACAGATAACAACGATCCAAGGAGGACATACTCAGTTAGCTTATGACTTTTTGAATTGTTCAGTTCGCCAAATCTAAATATTGATTTGGCTGCTAAAATAAAACCTATAACTGAATAGTTCCCAATAATTGTAAAGGTTAATATTAATATTCTTTCTAAGTACCCGATGATTTCTCCACCAGAAATCAGGCCGTTCTCTTCTTCAGTCCCTTCAGGTGTATACTTTTTTAATATAGAACCAATTAAAATAGATGTGGGCTTGAAAATAATTACATAACCAAGAACCATTACTAAATTTTTTTCTGTAATGGTTGTGTTTATAAATTCAGTGATTGTCCATTCTAGTTGTGATACATGTCGGGATATAAAAAATAAGACTAAGATATGTAATGTTTGGTCGAGAATTGAAAATATAAATTTTTTTTCTAAATATGTTTTACCTAGGTCAATTAACCAGTGTGAGACCCCAACAATAATTAACATGCAGATGATCGAACGCCAGTTCGTCGTGATGAAAAGAATAGGGATGAGCGAAAAAACAGCGTGCATTAGCGAGTGGTAAAATAATTTAGAAGATTTTTGGTGTTTCTCATTTTTGTCTCTAACCCATGAACTAGGTTGAAAATAAAAATCAATAAGGAAGTGCAATATGGTGAGAGACAAAAATAATATTATGAAAGTATTCAAAGGAAAAACTCTTTTACTTTTTGTGAAAATAACTGTGTATATTCAGTTGTGAGTTTTATATTTGCTGTCTTGATAGAGCGGTTAATTGATACTCTGTTTGCGCCTAATAATTCAGCAATTTCTTTTTGCGTTAGATGTTGCTGATATTTTAGTTCAAGGTATGTTATAGCGCACTGTCGTTCAGTCATTCCTGATATGTGATGATCTAAATACTTAGTAAGTAGATTAAAATGTTCATTGAAGGGTTGTTGTAATGTTGTAATCTTCAACGTGTCGGAAGACATATCATTCAATGTTCTACCTGAAAGTGTAAATGCATCACCCGTCGACTTACTTATAGTATGTCTTATTGATACATCGTGACCAATAGCAATACTTATACGACAGTCATAATTTTCATTTTCACTTTTTAGACTAGTTCTAATAAGTAATGCATATGTAGCTGCATTTTCAGGATCTTCTAGTAAAACTTGGAAAGAGTCACCTCTAGTTATTTCGAATTTGTTTTTTGAGTTACGACTACAGATTAACGTTAGTTGATAGTGTAGTGTGTATAGCAATTTTTCATACATATCATGTGATAGTTCTGTAGAGCGTATAATATCCCCACTTAATACCGCGATATATCTGCTTTTTTCTTTTTGTTCTAACATTCCCACCTGCCCATTCTATTATGCATCTGTAATGATGTTATGTTACTTATGCTGATAGTAACGTATATGCGTTGCTTTTGTAGGTAGTAAAGTATATGTGTTACTTTTACTGATAACAACGTATTGATGTTACTTTTTCTGATGGTGCTCTATATGCGTTACCTTTAGAGATGGTAATGTATATGTGTTACCTTTTCTTGTGTAACGTATTAGTAACACTTTTACCAACAGTAGCCCATTTGGATTACTGTTGGTATGAGTCATGGGATATAGTCATTAGGCCAGTTGTTGCTAGGCATTGCTTAGTTAATCGAGGAACCGAGAAGGAAAGCGTATGGCACGCGCGCCCTCTTTCGAACGGTTATTACTAGACTGAGCCAGCATTATACAGGTGCAGACCTTGAGACCTGAGTGGTTGTCATAACCACTCACACCAACCATATTCGCCATGAATATGGTTGGTGGTCGAGACTACGCCAAGGTGATCAACAGTTGTCTAAGCGCCTGTTCAGAGTTTGCTTCTGAGTTGTCATTATGACAACACAGCAACAGGAAAAACCTTATTAAACAAGGCTGATCCCAGAAACTCTCCAATTGAGCATCTCGGGGAAAGGTATGGCTATATGAGGCTACCTCAGGCTGAGTACCCGGTCAACGTGACCGTCTCGAGGGGGTAGGCGTTGCTGCATGGTCACACGAAGGGGTCAACATAATGTTGATACCTTAGAATCACTAGTCATCCGTCTTTTTAAGTAGCTTATCCATCTTGGTAAGCATCTCGTCAAATTTCTCACGAAGCTCGGTATATTCTGAGTGGCTAGCGCGGCGGGCTTCATCAAGCCTGATAATTTCTGGCTGCTGTTCAGCTTCAAATGATTGCTGAAGGCGGTGGATGATTTCGGCATTAATAGAACGGCCAGCGGTTTTTGCTGCCTTTTCAACTTTGTCTTTTAGCTCGGGTGGCATACGAACGCCGAACGGGGCAATGTTTCTGCTCATTTGAGAGTTTCATAAATTTGTTAGGATAAATAGCATCACAGTGTAGCTAATGCATAACTGCCTTAATAGTTACACCGTGCAGTCATTTTGTGTTGACTTGATGGTTACACGGTGTAATTATTCAGTTTTAGTCGTGAGCGCAGGGGATCTAGGAGGATCAATGCAAGTCCGTGAAATTAAACCGTTTGGAATTCGAATGCAGCCTGAACTGAAGGAATTATTACAAAAGCTTGCGAGGGAGAATGGGCGGTCTCTTAACTCAGAGGTCGTTCAACGGCTCAAGGAGAGCATTAAGAGTGAACGGTAAGGTCAATAAGAGCAGTAAAAACAAAAAGGCTCCAGCGACGGCAATCGCTAGAGCCATGTCGAACCCAACCAACAAGAAAGGTAACAACATGACTAATGTAACAAACAATCAGCTCGCTTTCCACGATACGCAGTTCAGCGTAGTCACTCATAACAACAAAATCTGGCTGTCAGCGCCTGAGCTAGCTAAAGCTCTACAGTACAAGCACGACCATTCTGTTTCTCAGATTTACAACCGTAATGCCGATGAATTTACGGCTGACATGTCCGAGACACTCAAATTGAGTGTCTCGGGAAACCTGATGAAAGAGGTGCGCGTTTTCTCTCTTCGCGGCGCTCACTTAATCGCTATGTTTTCCAAGACTAAAGTGGCCAAAGAATTCCGCAAGTGGGTGTTAGATGTGCTGGATAAAGAAGTGGCCAACTTGCCGCCTGAACTGAAAACTACGAAAGCCTTACCTAGCGGTTTAACGCTGGATCAGCAAAGTGCCATTAAGGGCCTAGTGGCGGCACGGGTAGAAAAACTGCCCGAGCACTGCCGAGCTAAAGGCGCGATCCGTTGCTGGTCGTCACTGAAAAGTAAGTTTGGCTGCACCTATAAAGAAATCGCATCCGAGCAGTTTACCGAAGCCGTGAGCTTGGTGGCGCGGTTAGAGCTAGAAGGGGAGTTGCTGGCCAAAGAAACCTTGCCGGCCGCACCGGTACACATGCAACTCGACTATCCCATGGCCGATTGGATAACACGCTGCCTTCATCCGAGTGTGGCCCCTATCGAATCTAGCGCTGGGCGTTATCGGATCTTGCCGGCACACATAGGCAACTGTGATAGTTGGTCACCAACGAATTCTCTGATTGCCGAACTCACTCGGCACGGGTACGAAGCGACCGCCATTCGGTTGGAGCATTTGGCCATGCGCCACTATATGGAGTGGATGGGTACCACTCTCTGGCAAATTCGGCTGCTGGCCCAGAACTGCCATGATGCCGAGACCATGAGGCGATCACTGACGGCCATTGAAAGCCGAGCCAATACCCGAAACTTGCCGCCTTTGGTTCTGTCGGCCTAAGCGGAAACCCAAACCGATATTAAAAAAGCCCAGTGTAATGCTGGGCTTTTCCTAATGGCATGGCAGATGAGCATTGATCGAGTGTTCGCCAGAGGTAGCCGTTCTGGAGGGTACCGGATGATGATTACAGCTATGGTATCGGTCTAGTGGTGTAACTCGAACGGAGAAGAATACTGGCGCTTTTTGCTGTTGAGTTTAGTGGTGGAATTGTCCAGAATGGCTGCGTTTGAAGCTGAGATTCTATTTGCTTCATGAGCGCAAACGCGCATGCGCAGTATTCAAAATATTAACTGTATAAGGTTCCGAGTGAAGACAATCAAACAACGTGATGCTTCCACTGGCTGTGGGGTCGCTGCTTTTGCTACGGCTACTCAGGGTTTCCGTAATTACCATGATTGCCTTGAGTGGTTTAAGGAAAATGGTTTCGTAAAGACTAATCAGTTTGTAACTGTACCAGCTATGAAAGAAGCCATCGTACAATATTTCGGTGTCACACCGGAACTTAAATACTATTTAAATAAACGGTATAAGCTGGCGCTGTGCTTTGGAAAGTATGAAGGGAAAAATGAATACAGGCATTGGTTCGTGTATTTTGAAGGCCACTTTTATGATCCATGCCCCTATATAAATTCTCCAATAAAATCTACGCTGCATGAAATAACAAGAGTTCTGGTGCTAAAAAGTTAACAAGTCGCTGTTGCCGGACCATTTTACCACCGCTTCACGGCACCAAAATTTACGCAAAGCTCGGCGTTAGGCCACAGGAGTCAGCTATGCCACGACACGAAAAAATCAACTATGTTGAGTATCCATCGCGAGACTTGGATGGAACGAAGCGTTTCTTTGGCCAAGCGTTTGGCTGGGAGTTTGAGGATTACGGTCCCGACTACGCCGCATTCTCCGATCAAGGGCTCGATGGTGGCTTCTTTAGATCTAATTTGGCCGCGCGCACGGAAACGGGCAGCGCTCTCATCGTTTTCTACAGCGAAGACCTCGAGGGGACACTAGGCAAAGTTGAAGCGGCTGGCGGCAAAGTAGTCAAGCCGATCTTCATTTTTCCCGGTGGGCGTAGGTTCCACTTCACAGAGCCAGGTGGCAATGAGTTCGCCGTGTGGGCGGAGCCTGAGGCTTAACAATACGTTAAAGCCGACATTGCTTAGCAGCGCGGCTTAATTTGGGCCGTGGAATTGGTTCGCAGCTGATGCAAAGTGCGCTTGATGCTGTTCGATATGCAGGGGCGGCTGGTTGTGTGCTGCTGGGTGACCCTGCCTATTACAGCCGTTTCGGCTTCAAACCTGAACCCAGCCTTATCCTTACAGACGTGCCGCCAGAGTATTTTCAAACAGTATTGTTTAACCCACCTTTACTGCAGGGTATCGTTTCATACCATGAAGCCTTTAATGCACAAGGCTAACAAATGATTCAGGTTTGTTCGTTCTGCTCACGCTACGTGTGGCAGTGAGTAGGCCAGCACTAATAACGGTCTTTTCACGGCGATTTTTGCTGTTGAGTTTAGTGGTGGGGTTGTCCAGAATAGACAATCAGAATGTACCTAATCGTTTAAATCGATTTCAATTTCAAACTTTGAATTTTTGTCAGTCATCTGCTTTGGTACGCCCACAGTAAGAACGACATCAATTGAATATTCTAGTTATGGCGTTAGGCTGAATAATAGGATACGTAGTTCATGCTCAAAGTAATTGCGCAGGATTTTATCAAGCTTGATTGCATCGAGGTTGTCATGCCTCTGTATCGAGAGCTTGTAGAGAAGACGAAAGAAGAATCGCGGTGTATATCTTATGATCTTTTTATCAACCAGAAGGACCCTGGGCATTTCATATTTATAGAGGAATGGCCTGATCGAGCCGCTTTGGACGCGCACTGCGACACCGAGCACTTCAAGAGATTGGTACCATTGATAGATCGGCATCAAAGGTCACCGGGAACTTATCTGCTTATGGATTCATTCAAGTAAACAAACCCCTTATTGATCATACAGTTCAATCCGTAGTTAACCATTGAGTGGGAATACTAAACCGCCGTCCCGCAGTGTATCAGACTGCCGTTAGCCTCTTATATTCCCCAGATCATCCCGCAATCAGCATAAAACCTAGAAACAACTCGGGATTTAAAATCCCTCCTGCTAGTACCCAACTGTGATGTTTATCTGCTAAACCTTAGGGGTCCATATAGGGGCCATGTTGGCGGACAGGCATAACGAGGCATGAACAATAAGTGGAACTAAAAACAAAGTGAGATCCGCAATAAGTCAGGCATGAACACCAATGGCGACCCTAAAGCAAAGAACAAGGGTAAATATTTACTTTTAGTCGATAAAAAGCGAGAGGCGGCGTTAAGGTATGCCATTTTATGGGGGAGCGGGCAGGGTTTAGATACGAGGATTAGCAGGCGTTTCGGCATAAGTATGCTCTGGCGCATTTTGATTTGAAAAATGCGAGCAAGCGCTAAGAATGCGAAGCTCTTTGTCTAGGGCTTTATGTTAGGCTTCATTTGTAGAACATAGTGTAAAAAAGCACCTTAATAGCTATAGCAAAAT
>JAHLFI010000118.1 GCA_018883865.1 Candidatus Oceanisphaera merdipullorum | reverse complement strand
TTTAAGGCCACAATACCCAAAATAGGCCAGTTAATGCGCTGTATCGGTTTAGCCATCGACCAACCACACCAGAGTAAAAATAAATGCGCGACAAAGGCGGTGCTCATGCGTACCGCCGAAGCCGATATGGGATCTACCGGCGCCTGCATATCCATCATTATCGGCTTGACCATCAAGGTGGCAACTGACTGACAAAGCGCGGCCAATAGGCCTAAGCCTATGCCTGGCCAAGGGCTGCCATTATCTTGCTCCCAGGGGTGGGTGTCGTTTGCGCGCTTACCCAAGAAAATAGCCAGCATAACGCCGCTGATTAGCAGTAAGCAGTCAACTAAGGTCCAGCCTTGGATCACTTCGCCAAAAATTAAATACGCCAATATCGCCGAAAATAGGGCATGCGTGGCGAATAATACGCTGGCGCGTCTCGGCCCTAAGCGGTTCATGGCCGCAAACAGGGCTGTGTCGCCGATAAAAATCCCGACTAAGCCAGAGATGGCCATGATAGTAACGCTAGCGCTACTTAGGCTGCTCCAACCTCCGGTTAATAAGGCGGCGCTCCACAGCATCAGGCTGACGCAAAACATCCGCCAACGCGAAAAAGCAAAGGCGCCCAAATGGCGTGCCGCATGAGCCGAAAACAAGCTGGCTACTGCCCAGCAAGCGGCGGCGGCCAGCGCTAAATAATCGTAAGAAAAACCAGTCATAACAAAGTATCAACCCTGTAAAGAGCATGCACAGGCACTCATTCCTGCATCCATACCGAGATCTATATCGAGACTCATAATGAGCGAGGCGCAGTCTAGCAAGTTTCACGCACCAGCAAAGCTGATTTGCCAGCTCACTCTAGAGTAGGTCTAATAGTGCCTCACCTCTTAGCAGCAGAGTCGTTATGCGTATCTTGCACACCTCCGATTGGCATTTAGGCCAGCATTTTATGGGTAAAACCCGCCTTGAAGAACATCAGGCCTTTTTGGGTTGGCTGGTGGAGCAGGTACAGCAGCAAGATGTGGATGCGGTGCTGGTAGCGGGCGATGTGTTTGATACGGGCACGCCGCCCAGCTACGCCCGCGAGCTGTATAACGACTTTATCGTTGCTCTGCAGCAAACCGGCGCCCAGTTGATAATTTTGGGCGGCAATCACGACTCGGTCGCCATGCTTAATGAGTCACGCAGCTTACTCGGTTGTTTAAATGTGCACGTGATCCCAGGCGTATTAGCGGACACAGAGCAGCAAGTGTTGGTGCTAAATAACAGTAAAGGCGAACCGGGAGCTGTGCTGTGTGCCGTGCCGTTTATTCGCGCCCGAGAAGTGCTGAGCAGTGAATCTGGCCAAAGCGCGGCTGATAAACAACATAGCCTACAAGAGGCGATAGCCGGCCATTATCAGCAATTGTTTGCCCATGCCCAAGCGCTGAGTCAGCAACACCAAGCCCGATTTGGGCATAGCTTGCCCATTATTGGTACTGGGCATTTAACGACGGTCGGTGCGAGTAGCAGCGATTCGGTACGGGAAATTTATATCGGCACCTTAGATGCCTTTCCGGCCAATGCTTTTCCGCCGTTGGATTATTTGGCGCTGGGGCATATTCACCGTCCGCAAAAAGTGGGCGGCCATGAGCATATGCGCTACTGCGGCTCGCCCATTGCGTTGAGCTTTGACGAAGTCGGTCAGCAAAAAGAAGTGTTATTGGTCGATCTAGACGCAAGCGGTTTGAAGGCGATTACCCCACTTGCCGTACCCGTCTTTCAGCCGCTGGCGCGAGTGAAGGGTAACTTGGCTGAGCTGGCCATCGCGATGCAAACCGTGGCAGCGGCGCAAGCTGCATTAGGTCAAACAAAAAACGTCTGGCTCGAAGTGACGGTAGCCGAAGATGATTACCTCAGTGATTTGCAACCCAGAGTCGAGCAATTGGCCGAAGGCTTGGCGCTGGAAATTTTACTGGTGCGCCGCCAGCGAACGGCTCAGCAAGCCAGCTTAACCAGCGATGCGCGCATTACGCTTAGCGAGCTCTCGCCTTTGCAGGTTTTTGAGCGTCGCTTAGCGGGGGAGGAGCTAGCACCAGAGCGGGAGCAGGCATTGCAGTCTTTGTATCAAGCATTATTGAGTGAGCGGGAGCAAGAAGCATGAAGATCCTCAGCCTGCGGCTAAAAAATCTTAACTCCTTAAAAGGCGAGTGGAAAATAGACTTTAGAGAGCCGCCGTTTCGCGACAGCGGCTTGTTCGCCATTATCGGGCCCACGGGGGCGGGTAAAACCACGCTGCTCGATGCTATTTGCTTGGCGCTTTATCACGAAACCCCGCGTATGAAGTCGGTGTCGGCCAGCAGCAATGAGCTCATGACGCGCCACACCGCTGAGTGTTTGGCAGAAGTGGAATTTGAAATTAAAGGTCAAGGCTATCGGGCTTTTTGGAGCCAGCGCCGCTCTCGGGATCAACTTACCGGCAAGCTGCAAGCACCCAAAGTAGAGCTGGCCAAGTTAGATGGCACCATTCTTACGACAAAAATTCAGGATAAGCTGCGCCTCACCGAAACCTTAAGCGGCTTGGATTTCGGCCGTTTTACTAAGTCGATGTTGTTGGCCCAAGGGGGCTTTGCCGCCTTCTTGCATGCCAACGCCAACGAGCGGGCTGAATTACTGGAAGAGTTAACGGGCACCGATATTTACGCCCAGCTCTCGCGCCAAGTGTTTGAGCAAACTCGTGCCCAGCAAGGCTGCTTGAATGAACTTAAAGCTCGCGCTCAAGGCATGGAGGTGCTGGATGATACTGAGCGCCAGCAAGTGCAAGCGGATGTGGCCGCAGCTGAAGCTGAGTTAAGCCTGTGCCAACAGGCAATAACTGAGCAGCAAGAGCAGCTGCAACATATCAAAGCTCATCAAGATGCCTTGCAGCAACAAGCCCAAGCAGAGCAAGAGTTAGCCGCAGCCAACAACGCTTGGTTGGCAAAAGAGTCTGATCGCCAACGATTAGCACTGGCCGTGCCAGCTCATCGTTTACAGCCTTATTGGCAACAATGGCAAGACGCCGTGACTCGCGAGCAGGGAGCACAACAACAGCTAAGCCAAGTACAAGGTGAGGTGGCGCAAATTACGGAGCGCCATCAGCAATTAACCTGGCAGGCCCTGCAGGCCAGCGGCAAACGCCTAGTAGAGCTCACGGCGGCAGAGCACAAACTTGGTGTGGAGCAGGCCGAGCTGAGTTTACAAATGGCTCGCAATCCCGTGGCCGAAGGCTTGGGTGAATTGCTCGGTACTTGGCGAGTACAAATCCCAAGCTTAAGTAAACAGCAAGCACAGCTCTTACGGGACCAAGATGCCGTGAGCAGCTTGCAGCTTAAACAAACTCAGCTCAAGGCTCAGCAAACGGCAGAACAACAACAAATATCCGCCAGCCAGCAACAATTGCAGGTTATGCAAACCGACCATCAGCAACAGCAGCAAGCGCTAAGCCAGCGGCTAGCCGGCCAGTCATTGCCAGAGCTTCGTCATAAGCTGCAAATGCTGAATCAGCAGCGAGGTCATTGGAGTCAAGTAAGACAGCTTTGGCAACAAATAGCCAAGCAGCAACATACCCAAACTCAGCTCGCTCAGGTGTTGGCTGTTCAAATTCCCGAGCTGGCAGTGCTTGAGCAGCAATTAGCGACCTCGCGCGCGGAATATATAAATCTGCGCGAACAGATTCTCGATAAAGAAAAGCTGCTCGAACAAGAACAACGTATTCGCGCACTGGAAGAGCACAGAGCCAGACTGCAGCCAGATGAGGCGTGCCCTTTATGTGGCAGTGAAAGCCATCCGGCGATTGCGGAATATCTGGCGCTGGATGATGCCACCGCCCTGAGCTTGATTACCAAACGACAGGAGCGCGCCGAGCG
Source organism: Candidatus Oceanisphaera merdipullorum (assembly GCA_018883865.1). Classification (GTDB taxonomy): domain Bacteria; phylum Pseudomonadota; class Gammaproteobacteria; order Enterobacterales; family Aeromonadaceae; genus Oceanimonas; species Oceanimonas merdipullorum. The sequence continues at coordinate 7,951 of JAHLFI010000118.1, read as the reverse complement.
TGAGTTGCAAGGGCAGCAACTAAGCCAGAATTTTACCAAGCAGCAAGCAGAAGTAGAGCAACAACAGCGTCAAGCTCAGACTCTGGCGACTGAGCTAATCACGCTAAACGCTCAGCTCGCCAGTTTATTGGCTGAGCTGGATATTAGCGCCGCCGAGCCCTTAGCTCAGCAACAGATACTGGAGCAAAGGCTGCAAGAGTTACAGGCGCTAACACAACACATTAGTCAATTAGAGCAGCAACAAGAACAAGTGCAAACCGCGCAACTGGCTATGCAACAAGCCGAGCAGGCGCTCGTCCAGCTTGAAAATAGTCATAGTTTAGTGAGCCAGCAGCTGGTTTCTGTTACTGAGCAAATAGCGCAGCAGCAACAGGCGCTAACCCTGCAGCAAGCCGTGTTACGTGAGCAAGAAGCCGATCTTTTGGCATCACTGACGGCGCTGCACTGGGATCAGCCCAAGGACTGGCAACGTTGGTTAGCCGATTGTGAGCAGCAGTGGCAGGCGTGGAAAAATCAGCAACAACGGATGCAAACCATCACCACTGAGCGCCAACAATTAAGGGGGCAATTAGAACAAGCTAATACCGAGCAAGCTCAGTGGCAAAGCCGTTGGTTAGCACTGGGGATCGCTGATTTCTCGCTCGACAGTGAGATGGCGGTGGGATTGGCACAGTTAACTGAGCAATGGCAGAGCTGCCAGCAGCAATTACAGACAAAACTGGCGAGCTTAGAAGCTGTGCAGCAGCGTGCGTTTGAGCTTAAGGAGGAAAGCCAAAATCGCTTAGTAATTTGGCAAGAACAATTGGCAGTAAGCCCCTTTAACGACGATGCCGCTTTTTTGAGTGCATTGTTAAGTGAGTCGGAGCAGGCGCGATTAGCACAGATGCAGCGTGAGCTTGAGCAGGCCTTGCACAGAGCGCAGACCTTGGTTGAACAAGCCAGTCTTACGGCACAAGCCGCCAAGCATGCATTAGGCGAGCTAGATCCCATCATGCAGGCCGCACTCCAAGCACAGTTGCAACAAAGCCAATCCGAATTCAACGCTAAACAACAGCAGATTGGCGGCTGGCACACGCGACTCGACACGGATGCAGAACGTAGACTGCGCCAACAGGCGTTGTTTGATGACATAGCGACTCAGCAGCAGCATCTGCAATTATGGGAGCAGCTTAATCATTTAATTGGATCTGCCGATGGCGCCAAGTATCGTCGTTTTGCCCAAGGCCTGACGTTGGAGCACTTAGTGCATTTGGCCAACCAGCGCTTAGTGCGCTTACACGGTCGGTATCAATTGGCACGCACCGCCGGCGGTGAGCTGGAGCTGTCGGTGATCGATACTTGGCAGGCAGATGTAGCCCGCGATACTCAAACCTTATCCGGCGGAGAAAGCTTCTTAGTCAGTTTGGCCTTGGCGCTGGCGCTGTCGGACTTGGTGAGCAGCAAGACCCGTATCGACTCTTTATTTTTGGATGAAGGTTTTGGCACGCTAGACTCAGAAACCTTAGAAGTGGCGCTGGATGCGCTCGATGCCTTAAATGCCAGCGGCAAGATGATAGGTGTGATCAGCCACATAGAAGCGCTGAAGGAGCGAGTGCCGGTGCAGATAAAGCTCACTAAGAGCCAAGGTTTAGGCCTAAGCCGATTAGCGCCTGAATTTGCGGTTTAATTAAGCTTAAGTTTTAAGAGTGAGGCATACATCACCGCGCTCAATGCTCACCAACAAGCATAAAAAAACCGCAGCTGGCTGCGGTTTTTTGTTCTTAAAATAATTTGCTTAGTGGCTGATCAAGCCGGGAATACCAGGCAACATGCCGACTAACGCCATAATAACCACCAAGATAATGAAGGTAATACCGGGTATAACCCAGCGGTCGGTGCGGCGCAGCGTTTTACCGCGGTCTTTATAACCGATTAAGCCTAAGTTATCGAGCAACATGGTCAGCGACCAGCCAAATACGGGATTAACGAAGGCAGAGGCGAACACCACTATACCCGCCGACTGACTGCTGCTGGTGCTACGCGTCATCTGCATACCCGCTTCCAACAAGGGCATGAATACGCCGACGATTAATGCCACGCGTAGCACAGGATCCCAGACTGCTAAGTCCATGGGATAGCCCCAAATGGCGGCGACTATACACATGACGCCGGTTAACACGGCCCCGGCCGGAATCGGTCGCTTGGCGATAGCGGCCGGTATCATATAAGTGCCCCAAGAAGAGGTGAGGTTACCGCCGCCCAAGACGCTGCCTACCGCTTGGCGCACTGCGGCTATGCCCATGGTATCGTCCACGTTCATCAGCACCTTAGTGGCTTTTTTCGGGTAGTTCAGCTCTTGGAATACGCGGTGGCCCATAAAGTCGGGGGACCACATGGCCACGGCTAATACGGCAAACGGCGCCGAGCTCACAAAGTGATGGAACTGCGGCCAACCCATCTGCCAGCCGGTGGTCTCACCCCACCAGTAAGACGGACTTAAATGGGGCATGCCCGGTTCGGTAACAAATTCAAAGGGGGCGCCTAAAGCCAGTGCTATCACCAGAGCGATGCCAGAGCCGAGTGGAATCGACAGCCAGCGCATTTCTAATCTGGCCAATAAAGCATACATAATAATGGTGCTTAAAATCACCACGAAGGCAATGTAGGCCATATCCAAGCCCTTTGCCCAAGCGTTGAGTGCCGTGATCTGACTGATTAAGCCGATGGCGCCTAAATAAATCAGCAAGCCGCCGCGCACGCCATCGCTGGTGAGCGCCATGAGTTTACTGCCGCCTTTACTAACGCTGAGCAATAAACCAAAAAATCCCACCAATAAACCCAGTGCCAGCGGGTGACCGCCGGACGCTACTATTAAGGGAATGAGCGGTATCATGGGGCCGTGCGTGCCAGCTAAGTTGGCTCTGGGGTTTAGCAGGCCGGAGAATAAGATCACAAATAACACGGCGGCAATCAGCATTTCAAAGCGTACGTTTTCCACCACGAACGCATCCGATAACCCCAGCGGGCCGGCAAAGGCTGCGACCACAGCCGCTACCATCACAATCTTACCAATGGTGGCCGCCAGTGCGGGCACCAAATCTTCAAGCTCGAAGCGATAGTCTCTAATGGGTAAATTGATGCGCCAGCGTTTGGGCTTCATGATCAAGAGTTCGTTTTCCAGATAAGCGGTGCGCGTATCAAAGTCACGGCTGGGCTTATGCTGAGCGTTATAGCTTAAGGGATCTTTATCTGACACGGGCATCTCCTAGATGATGAACAGCTCTGTGGTGTCCTTACATCATGAATACTAGAGATTGTTATTAAATTGTTACATTAGACTTAAGTAGTAACTTTTTTAAACATTTAGCCTAGATATAAAACAATGAGTGGCGGCCAACATGACAATTTTTTACGCAAGCTGCAGGCTAATACACAAATATGGCTGTTAAATAGCCGCCAGTAGCCGAAGAAGTGGCCAGGTATGTTATGGTTTTGACTCTCGTTGGTAGGGGTAAATCTGCATTAAGGGGCCAGAACTATGATACAGCTACACCATCTCAATCATTCACGTTCTCAGCGCATCATCTGGCTGCTCGAAGAGCTGGAGCTAAACTATGAGCTCATTAAGCATCAAAGAGACCCAGATACTGATTTGGCGCCCGCCAGCTTAAAACAGGTGCACCCGCTGGGAAAGGCGCCTGTGTTAATCGACGATGAGCTAAAACTGGCGGAGTCAGGCGCCATTATTGATTATCTGGCTCAGCGCTATGGGCCGCAGCTATTGCCCGATAAAGACAGCGCGGCGTGGTGGGATTATGTGTATTGGCTGCATTATGCAGAAGGTTCGTTAATGCCGCCGCTGGTAATGCGTTTGGTGTTCGACAAGGTACAAGCCGCACCTGTGCCGTTTTTTGTGCGCCCCATCATCAACAAAATAGTGGAAGGTGTTGATAAGGCGTTCTTGCATCAGCAAATTCACTCCCAACTTAACTTTGTGGCAGATCACTTATCGTGCCATGACTGGATACTGGGCGAGCATTTTAGCGCCGCAGATATTCAAATGAGCTTTCCCCTTGAAGCCGCCATGCATCACCCTAAGTGGGCGGCGGCTTATCCGCGTTTAAAATCCTACGTGGCCCAGATACAGGCCAGACCCGCCTACTTACGTGCCTTAGCCAAAGGTGGGGATTATCGTTATGGGCCTAACACACAGCCCTAAGCTAACAGCGGGAAGTTAAACATCAGAACTAAGCATTAGAACTATGCATTAGAGCTAAACATTCTTAACCAGAGCAGGAGTGATAATGGAACAAGCTAGTGATTTAGAAGAAATGGTGATGCCAGTGCTAGACAAATATATTCCCCAATATTCAGACTTGATCTACACGGGCATGGCCCTGTTGTTGATCGTGCTGATCTCAGGACTCATCCACTTTGTGTTGCACCGCGTGGTGATCGCTTGGGTGGGTGGGCGTGCCCAAGGCGATCGACGTATTTGGCGAAAAGCCTTCTTTGAGCGTAAGTTGTTCAGCCGCTTCGCCTTAATGCTGCAAGGCATCATTATTTATATTCAGGCGGGGATCTGGCTGGAAGCTGATGCCCACTTGTTGCCCATTATTCAGACAGTGGCGCACATTTGGATCTTGTTGTACGGCATGTTATCGCTGTTTTCTTTGTTCGATGCTTTGTTGGATATTTTTCAGCTCCATCCGAGCATGCGTAATTTTCCACTGCGCGGTATTTTTCAGAGCTTGAAGCTGGTCACTAGCATCTTTATTAGCTTACTGATCATTTCAACCTTGATTGGCAAGTCACCGCTGATCTTGCTCAGTGGCTTAGGTGCCATGACGGCGGTACTGATGTTGGTATTTAAAGATCCGATCTTGGGGCTGGTGGCAGGCATTCAATTGTCAGCCAATAACATGTTAACCGTGGGTGATTGGTTAGAGATGCCTAAATATGGCGCCGACGGTGCGGTAATAGATATAGGTCTCACCACGGTAAAGGTGCAGAATTGGGATAACACCATTACTACTATTCCTACTTATGCGCTGATTTCCGATTCATTTAAGAACTGGCGGGGAATGAGCGAGTCCGGCGGGCGACGCGTGAAGCGCAGCCTACTGATCGACAGCAGCAGCGTGCATTTTTTGCAGGAAAGCGATCTGGAACGTTTACGCCGTGGCCAGCTATTGGCGCCGTATTTGGATGAAAAAGTAAAAGAAGTGACGCAGCATAATCAAGCTAAGCATATCGACTTATCATCCTTAGTAAACGGCCGTCGCCTCACCAATATTGGCACCTTTCGCGCCTATTTAACCACGCTGCTCAAACAACACCCCTTTATCCATCAGAACATGACGATTATGGTGCGCCAGCTTGAGCAAACACCCAATGGTATTCCGATGGAGATTTATGCCTTCACCAACACCACTAAGTGGGTAGATTATGAGGCTATTCAAGGGGATATTTTCGACCATATCTTCGCCGTGCTGCCAGAATTTGGCTTGCGCGCCCATCAGGCGCCCACCGGCTACGACATGCGATCATTGGCGAGTGGCCGCCACAGCGTGCAGGGTGATGATACTGAGCTTAATTACACTTCATCGTGAATAAGCAAAAAGGGCCTAACGGCCCTTTTTCATATGGAGGATTTCGCTATTATTTAGGCTTGTTCGGATGGTTAGGGAAACTTTCGCTGCCCAAGATCTTGCCATCTACTTCGGTGCCGTAATAGCTTTGGCCACCGTGAAACTCTTTGCGGGTTTCGGCCACATCACCCTTATTACGTGGGTCTTGTGGGCGGTCGCGGGTATCCAAGTACATGGCCACATCCCACGCTTGCTGGTCGGTCAGCTTGTTGGGTTGGCCCAGCGGCATGTTGTGCTTAATGAAGGCGGCCGCTGTGTTGACTCGCTGCATACCCGCACCCCAGTTATAGGTGTCTGGGCCCCATAAAGGGGGGAATACGTAGCGGTTATTCACTTGCTGGCCTTCGCCGTTGGCACCGTGGCACAGTGCGCATTCTTGCTCAAACACGAGTTTTCCGCGGGTAATGTCGGGCGTCAGCTCAGGCTTGGGTGTTTCTGGATAGGCACGACCCGGTAGTGCTGGCTCTTTACTGCCGCCCTTATCCAAATAGGCTTTCATAAACGGAAAGTCTTCACGCTTGCCGCCTTTGAGCAGCTCGGCATCGCTGGGGATGGGCATGTCTTTGGGGTCAAAGTCTTTGCCGGTCAGCGTGCCTTGCGCGAGCCAATAGGCGTAGGCAGACAAGTCGATGAGGGCCTCTGAACCATAATCAGGCGGGGAGCCGTTCATGGAAAACTGGAAACAGCCCTGCATCCGTTCTTCAAAGGAGTTGATGCGGTTATTTTTGGCGCGAAACACCGGATAGCTCATGTAAGCCGCCCATAAGGGTGCCGAGTTTTCTTTACGACCCGCATCTGTGTGGCAGTTCACACAATTTAGGCCGTTACCCACATATTGCGGTGATAAGCTTTGGGTATCGACGAAGCTCTTATATCCGCGCAATACTTTCTCGCCAAATTCACCCTCGGGTAACTTATCCCAGCCCGGTGGGAGCGGATACACAGTGGCTGTTTGGTTGGGCAGTTGATCTTGTACCGCCAGTTTATTGGTATCGGCAGGTGCGGCAAACGCTGAGCTAGTACCGGCCAAGGCTAAGCCGACCAAGAGTGATGAATACGTTAATTTCAGCATTATTTGGCCTCCACGTTGGCAAAGTACTGGGCGACGGCGGTGATTTCTTCTGCCGTTAGCTTGTTGGCCATCACCCCCATGATGCCGTTCGCATCACCGCGGCGCGTACCCTCTTGCCACGCGTGCAGCTGACTTTCGATATAATCCGCATGCTGACCCGCCAAGTGAGGAAAGGTCTCGCCCACACCTACGCCTTCCGGCCCATGGCAGGCAACACAACTGGGCAAGTCACGCTGCCAATCACCTAAGTAAGCCAGCTTTTCGCCCAGCTCTGTGATGGTGGCCGGTGACTTCTCACCGCGAAACGCTGGTTTTTTGGGTAGTTCGAGTGGCAGGCTGGCAAACCAGTCACTGACGGCCTTAACGCCTGCCTCATCCAACATCATGGCCATGGGTTTCATGATGGCGTTTTGGCGCTCATCAGTTTGAAAATGCTTAAGCTGGGTGGCTAAATAGGCCGCGGGCATCCCAGCAATCGAAGGTGCTAAGTTAGGCAGGCCTAAGCCGTTAGCTTGATGGCAGGCGACACAAGCGGCCGCTTGAGGAGGCATATCGGCGTGCGCCGAAAATGCCGATATTGCCAGAGCACTGGCGAAGAATACGAGTTTTTTCATCATTATTATCCTGACGTTATGCTTCCAAGCGTATTCTAGGAGGATAGGGACAGGCTAGATACGTACTTAACACATAACCTTAGTATAACTTTTAAAACATACGTTTAGCTCACAATATCCTAACAAATTTGTGGCTCAGGTTATCGGCAGTTCACGCCAGTGCAGCCACAAACGGGTATCTAGCTCTAACTGATGATAGTCAGGCTCCATGTGGCAACATAATTGGTAAAAGGCCTTGTCGTGCTCCTTTTCCTTAAAATGCGCCAGCTCATGCACCACTATCATCCGTAAAAATGGCGCCGGTGCGCTTTTAAACAGCGCCGCCACTTTGATGCTGTTATGGGCTTTTAGCTTGTTGCCTTGCACTCGCGACTGATAGGTGTGCAATCCCAAGGCGTGCTTAACAATTTGTAATTTACTGTCATAACTCACCTGCGACAGCGGCGAGGACTTGCGCATATATTGATTTTTTAGCTCGGTCACATACTGATACAAGGCTTTGTCGCTTTGTATTTGATGCACGTCGGGATACTTTTTTTCCAGATAAGTACCCAAGCGGCCTTGGCTAATCAAGACACCGGCTTGGGTTTGAATTTGCTCAGGATAGTGAGCTATGTATTTTAAGGTGGTCACCG
>JAHLFI010000117.1 GCA_018883865.1 Candidatus Oceanisphaera merdipullorum | reverse complement strand
GGCGAGCACAGCCTAGACGTGCAACTCGAGCAATGGCGCTAAGCGTACGGCCTAGGCTTTACTTAGTGGGACTTTAAAAAATGCGGATTTTGCGCTATGGTGCGGCCAAATTCAGCTAATCATAGGCAGTCTTAACACCTTGGAAAAACATGAAGATATGCTGGTGGCTCTGCGCCAGATCATTCGTGCAATCGACTTGCATTCTCGCCAGCTCAGTAAAGAATCAGGCTTAACGGGACCCCAGCTGTTGTTGATGCAGTCTATTAGTGAGCACGGCGATATTACGATGCGAAAATTGGCCCAATCAACTCATATGAGCCAAGCAACCGCCACCACTATTATTGATAGGCTAGAGCAAAAATTATTAGTGCGCCGCGAGCGTAGCCAAACCGATAAGCGCAAGGTGTATGCGGTGCTTACCGACGAAGGCAAGGACAAACTTAAAACGGCTCCCCGGCCCTTGCAAGAAAGCTTTATTCAACGCTTTCAAGCGATCGAAGAGTGGGAGCAAAATTTATTGTTATCCTCGGTGCAGCGCATTTCATTGATGATGAACGCTAACGATCTTGACGTAGCCCCGTTACTGCAAGTGGGCAGTTTGTTACACGAATAAACACCTCATGTATTCACGAGCTACTCTCTTCCGCTTTTTATTCATCATGAATAATGAAACAGGGAAGCACTAGCTCGTTTAGACTTAACTCATACAATTACCTTATTCATTCATAGCTACTGCTCATCCCAAAATTGCCTAATCATGGCAAGCATGCAATGTTTTAATTCTTAATATTCAATAAGGCGAAGCCGATGAAACAATTTATTTTGGGTGGAGCCCGCTCAGGTAAGAGTCGGTTGGCAGAAAAAATCTGCATCGACTTAGGTGACAAAGTCGCCTATATCGCCACCGCCAATTCCGCCTTTAACGACGCTGAAATGGCGGCCCGTATTAGCCAGCATCAAGAACAACGCCCGCCACACTGGCACACGATAGAGGCGCCCACGGCTCTGGCCAAGACATTGGTTTCACTACAGGATTATGATGCTGTGCTGATCGACTGCCTGACGCTGTGGCTCAGCAATTGTTTGCATCAGGGTAATTGGCCACAACAACGGCAAGATTTTTTACAGGCACTGGAAAATTTTACTGGCGAGCTTATTATTGTGAGCAATGAAGTCGGCATGGGCATAGTGCCACTGGGTGAGCTCTCGCGGCGCTTCGTCGATGAAAGCGGTTTCTTGCATCAGGCGGTAGCAAAGCGCTGCGAACGGGTGATTTTTACCGCAGCCGGTTTGCCCTTAATCCTGAAAGGGTCACATTTAGCATAATAGCAGCATGATAAAAGGCGCCCATGTACTCGACATTTTTAGCCGATAACACCACACACTCCACCGAGCTGCGTGATGTTGTGGAATGGCATCAGGGTATTCAATACTTTGGATTTTGGGCCATAGAAATATCCGATACCGCTTGCCGTGAAAAAATTCGGGTGCATCAAGCTCAGTTGTCACCTTTACTACATCCTGATTATTTACGACAGCCACACATTACATTATGGCCAGCCGGATTAATGGCGGAGCAGCATTACAATAAAGCAAAATTACATCTGCACATGACTCAATTAATAGACGCCAAGATGCCGGCTTTTTCCTTGTGGCTGTCAAGCGTCAATAGTTTTATGCACTGCCCTTATTTGGCGGTCAGTGACCCTTTAGGTAATTTAAACAGGCTACGCCAACATTTAAGCTATATCGACTCAGCAGACTCGCCCATGAGTTATACGCCACATGTTACGCTGGGTTTTTATAACCAAGCCTATCCAAGCTCAGACCTAGTGACAGAGTTCGTTAAACTCAATTGGGCCGACATCGAATTTAGAGTCACAGAGCTGATTTTCGCGCAATATAAAACCAAAGATATTCAAGGCCCTTATCAAGTACTGCATCGTATTAGATTAGCGAGCACATAAAAAAACAGACCCTAAAGGTCTGTTTTTGATCTGCTATTAATACTTGCGTTACTCGAGGCTAATACCGATATTCGAGACGCCGCCTTGGGCGGCAAAGTCACGCACCGCTAAAATAGCGTCTGCATCTCTGGGCTGACTCACGCGGTCTAGCAGCTCAACTTGAAACTCCATTTCCGCCATTAATAACTCGTCTTCATACAGCTCTTCTTCACTCAGATCACGCTCGGCTAATAGCTCCACAAAACCGGCCACAGTGCCCAAAGAGGCATGACTGGCTTCGGTCGCTTCTTCGCCAATACGACAAATCACTGAATTAAAAGCACAACCCAAGGCCACGCAGGCGTCCAATGCAGGATAGGCACCGTAACTTTCAGACTTAGTGGGATCGGGAATAAAATTTTCAAACGACTCAAGTTCCGCGCTTAAGTCCACGCGCGAGCCTTTAATTGTTAAATAAGTCCACAATATATCAAGCGTTTCACGAAAGCGTTTACCGTTACCCGTCTTACTCGTTTCGCTAAATAACTGGTAATTTGGATACATCCGCTCGGCCAACGCCAGCGCAAATACAGTTTGCTGCCAGGGAGCTAGCTTGTTGATTTTTTTGTAAAATTTATCGCCAAACACGGATATTTCCTTGTGGTTATATGGCCGTTTTTTTGCCATTATCAATCTTTAAGGTCAAGACTCACATTTTAGGCCGCAAACGCTGGTATAAGTTTATGCGTGTGTCATTGTCTCACAAAATGCCCTTACAAAAAGCATAATAAGGAGAGAAGGTATGGCCAATCATACCCTGTTATTGCTCAGCCAAGATAACGCCGAGTATCAATCATTATTAAAACAGGCCTACCTGCCCGGCTTGACCATTTTGGCCCCAGAAAGCGAACCCGAAATTCAAGCAGCCCTCGCTAAAGCCGATATTTTACTTGGCGAGCCCGCAAGGCTTCGTGCCCGTTTACCTCAAGCCAAAGCCCTCAAGTGGGCTCAATCTACCTATGCGGGCGTGGACGTATTACTGAACGCCGATTGCCGCCAAGATTATCAGCTGACCAACATCAAGGGGATTTTTGGCCCTTTGGTGAGTGAATATGTGTTCGCGCATCTGTTATCGCTGACCCGCCATCTGCGCCACTACAAAACCCAGCAGCGTTTGCATAACTGGCAGCCTATTCCTTATGAGAGCCTAAACGGCAAAACCATGCTGATTATGGGCACAGGTGCCATTGGCCAACATATAGCGCATACCGCTCAACATTTTGGCATGACGGTATTGGGCATGAGCCGCTCCGGCAGAGAAGCCGCAGGTTTTGATACCACCTATCAGCTACCGGCATTGAATAATGTCTTATCCCGCGCCGACGTGGTGGTGAGTGCCTTGCCTTCTACTCCACAAACCCGTGGCCTGTTTAATGCCGACCGTATCGATCATTTCAAGCCCGGCGCTATTTTCTTTAACGTCGGCCGCGGTGATGCGGTGGATGAAGCAGCTCTTATTCAAGCCCTGCGCCACGGCAATCTCGGTGCTGCGGTATTGGATGTGTTTGCCAGCGAGCCGTTACCGGCCGCCAGCCCGCTATGGGACATGCCGAACGTGGTGATCACGCCGCACAACTCGGGATACAGTTTCCCTGAGCAGATAGTGACGCGCTTTAGCCGTAA
>JAHLFI010000020.1 GCA_018883865.1 Candidatus Oceanisphaera merdipullorum | reverse complement strand
GCGCCGCCCATGCCATCTAAGGGCTTTAAGATGATGTCGCCATGCTCTTGGTAAAATTCACGAATGTCAGTACTGCTGCGCGTGACGAGCGTAGTGGGCGTGAATTCTGAAAACCAAGCGGTGAACAGTTTTTCATTGGCATCGCGCAAGCTTTGCGGCTTGTTTACCACAAGCGTGCCTTTTTCTTCGGCGCGCTCTAACAAGTAGGTGGCGTAAATGTATTCGGTGTCAAAGGGGGGATCTTTGCGCATTAAGATCACATCAAGATCACTTAATGGCTGCAACTGCGGCTCATCTAAAGTGAACCATTGGTTGGCATCATTTTTTACAGTTAGTTTGGCCATGCGGCCAAAAGCGTCGCCACCGCGCAGGCTAAGGTCACCCATTTCCATATACCAAAGCTCGTAGCCACGGCGTTGTGCTTCTAGCAACATGGCGAAGCTGGTGTCTTTTTTGATGTTGATGGACTGAATAGGGTCCATCACTATCCCTAATTTAATGGCGGTCATGCGAGATCTCCAAATCGGCATTGCAAAGCGGTAATGGCGGTTAACGCCGCGGTTTCGGTTCTCAGTACCCGAGGGCCAAGCAAAATATCAATAAAGTCGTGATCATTAGCTTGGCTGATTTCTTCATCAGACAGCCCACCTTCGGGGCCGATTAACAAGCGTATACCGGCTTTGGGTGCAGGCAGGGTGTTAACGCTAAATTCAGCCTTAGGATGCAAATTCAGTTTAAGATCAGAGGTTTGTTCGGCAAGCCAATCGCTTAATTGCATGGCGGGGCGAATTTCCGGCACCCGATTACGGCCACATTGCTCACAAGCAGCGATAGCGATGCTCTGCCATTGTTGAATTTTTTTCTCTAGCCGCTCGCCGGCAAGTTTAACGCCACCGCGCCGAGAAAACAGCGGCGTTATTTGATTGACGCCCAGCTCCACGGATTTTTGAATGGTGAACTCCATTTTCTCGCCGCGGCTGATCACTTGGCCCAAATGAAAAGCCAAGGGCGACTCGCACTCTTGGTCGTCAAATTCACCCACCAATACCTGCACTGTTTTCTTATCGGCGTGAGTGATGTTGGCAGTGTATTGCCCGCCTTGACCATTAAACAGCACCAGTGTTTGGCCAGCTTGCATGCGCAACACTCGGCCAACATGATTGGCGGCTTCATCCGACAAATTCAGCGCTAAGCCAGGGCGCAGATCCACTGCTTCATAAATTCGGGGTATACGCATAATGTGGCACGACTCTTTTACAAATAAGGGTCATGCTGGGTATTGAGTGCATAGCCAGCATTCGAAAATAAGCGATATTGTACCGCTAGAAGCTAGGGGCTGTCATGCCGTTAGGCGTTAATGCTAAGGGCAGTTTTTTGCTATGCGATAGCCGGCTTTAATGGCGGCTTGGGCATTATTAAAATTCACGGTGTTTTTTTCGCTGATGCTGTTGTAACTCGGGCAATCTGAGCGATGAAAAATCTGTGAATTACGGTTGCCGCGAATGTGAGAGCTGGGCTGAACTTGGCGGCTGGCAACAGGTTGTGGCGTGCTGGTATTAGCCGAAAAGGGCGCAAGGCTGGCGGTGGCGTTATCAAATTGGCTATTACCTAAGGCCATATAAATTGGCGCATGATCGGATACATGCTTGCGGCTCTTACTGTGATCCCAGCCAATTAATCTCGGAAAATCAATGATGCCAGCGGCTTTAACATGTAAGTCAGTGTCACGCTCAATCCAGATGTTGTCGTAGAGGTTGGCGTATTTACCCGGCTTCTCTGACAACGTAGTGGCGCCTTTAGTTATTAACGGTTGGGCAAACTGCTTGAGTGGTGCCCAAGCTTTATGGGATTGATCAAGATTAAAATCACCCACTAATACCAGTGGTGTATTGGGATATACCTCTTTCATCCATAACCAATACTCGGCCAGCGCTTGGATCTCAGGTGTGCGGTCTTGCACGTTTTTGCCATACAAAATATGCACGGTTCCTATTGCCAGCTCGCTATTGTCTTTTTTAGATTTAAACTTGGCCGAGAAGGGCTCTCGAATAAAACGATCTCGCTTATCTAAATAAACCACGGCGCCGTCTTGGTAGCTCACCTTGGATTCTCGCCATATAAAGGCATACATTTCTTTATAACTTTTTGAGCCCACCGCATGCGACACTAAATGGCGCCAAGGCTCGCCGGTCTGTTTTTCTAATGCCTGCTCCAAAGAGACGATGCCGGCTTCAGTCATTACTTCTTGCACCGCTAATAAATCGACTTTACTGGCAATGGTCGCCAAGGCCGCAAAGCTTTTATGGTCGCCATGACCGAGGCGCTGAATATTCCAAGAGCCCACCACAATATCACTGGCAAACACACTTAAGGCCGGGAGCAATACGCCGCAGACAGCAAAAATAGCCGCGGTACTATAGCGACGCAGGGTACGTAAAATAATCATATAAATCGTTAGGTTCCTGAAGATGAAGGTGAGTAATAAAGCCAGCCTAAGAGGTTGATAGCCTTGTTGACGCAGGTCAGGATCTATTTTATCGGTTGTTTTTAGCTGAACGCTCATGGCTTAAAACTGACCGCTATTGCGGCTGCAGTACCCCATTGCAGTGCAGGCACAGGTAGCGCTGCTGGGCGCGCATTATCTTGTTGTGGCGGCGCAGCGTCAATTGATGACTACGACACGCACATTGATAACCGAAAGTAGGGGAGACCTTAGTGGTGTCTAACCGATGGCGAGTGCGCGGCGTGAGTTTAAATACCGACTGCATAATATGCTGCCACTCGCGGCCATGGGGTTTCACTTTGCCATAGCAGGCAAAGGCGATAAGATGCGCCACTTCGTGAGGCACAATTTCCGCCATAAATTCCGCCTCGTTATCTGCCAACAGCACCGGATTAAAGCGCAGCTCCCAGCGCTCCAGCCACGCTGAGCCAGCAATGCGCCCACCTTGATTAAAGCGCACTAAAGGCTCGGCAAACTCGCGAGCTAGCTCTTGAGATGCCCACTGCATGCAGTCATTAACTCGGGCTATGATGCGTTGTTGTAAATCCGAGGTCATATTCAGTTACCGTGCAGTCCCCACATTTTTTCACATTAAAAAAGGGAAGCCGCAGCTTCCCTTTTGATTGGGCGTTCGGCTGGCTTATTTTAAGCCGGCAGCGTCGCGCAGTAAGTCGGCTTTGTCTGTGGCTTCCCACGAGAACTCTTCGCGACCAAAGTGACCGTAAGCGGCTGTAGACTGGTAAATTGGACGATTCAAATCCAGCATTTGGATCAGGCCATACGGGCGCAGATCAAAATACTCACGCACTAGCGCATCAATCAAATCTTCTGCCACTTTGCCGGTGCCAAAGGTTTCTACGCTGATTGACGTAGGCTCAGCCACACCAATGGCGTAAGACACTTGAATTTCACAGCGATCCGCAAGGCCGGCTGCCACTATGTTTTTCGCTACATAGCGGGCGGCGTAGGCCGCAGAGCGGTCAACTTTAGACGGATCTTTACCAGAGAAAGCACCGCCACCGTGGCGAGCCATGCCGCCGTAGGTATCAACGATGATTTTACGACCGGTTAAGCCACAGTCGCCCATAGGGCCGCCAATGATGAACTGGCCAGTGGGGTTGATGAAATACTTGGTATTTTTGGTCAACCACTGGGCCGGTAATACGGGCTTAATGATGGTTTCCATCACGGCTTCGCGCAGGGTCGCTTGATCCACATCCGGGCAATGTTGGGTAGATAATACGACGGCATCAATCGCCGCAGGCTTGCCCGCATCATCATAAACAAAGGTGATTTGCGCTTTTGCGTCCGGGCGTAACCAGGCTAATTCTTTAGACTTGCGCACTTCTGCTTGGCGCTTCATCAATTTATGCGCGTAGGTAATAGGTGCAGGCATTAACACGTCAGTTTCGTTAGACGCATAACCAAACATCAAGCCTTGGTCACCGGCACCTTGTGCGTACGGGTCTACGTCTTCACGATCCACGCCCATGGCGATATCGGGAGACTGCTTACCGATGGCATTGAGCACGGCACAGCTGGCGCCGTCAAACCCCATGTCGGAGCTGGTATAACCAATGTCGCTCACGGTTTTGCGTACAAGGTCTTCGATATCGACCCAAGCACTGGTGGTGACTTCACCGCCAACCACTACCATGCCGGTTTTAACGAAACTTTCGCACGCCACGCGGGCTTTTGGATCTTGTTCGATAATGGCGTCCAGTACCGCATCTGAGATCTGATCGGCAATTTTATCCGGATGACCTTCGGAAACGGACTCGGAGGTAAATAGTTTGGCCATGATGACTTCCTAACTTAACAATAAATTTGAGTGCGTTATACACGCTTTCCTTCAATCCAATCACAGCAAGAATGGCTGTTGGTGTGGCGGTATTAACATCTAGACGGCCATTCTAAAGAGGCGAGCCGTCGATTACCAGTAAAATGTCGCCGCGCACTGCATTATTGACGCCGGCCAAGTGGCTCACTTAATAGGCGTTAATTCGCCATCCGGGATCTGCAGATGCCGCGTGCATGAGATTAAATTTGCGCCGCCTAGCAGTCTTTGGGACAATACCGCAGTTTTATACCCTCAAACTACGTAACTGTCTCAGGAGATGTTGATGCCTTCTCGTCAAGTGCTGGCTAATGCCGTGCGCGCACTCAGTATGGATGCGGTACAAAAAGCCAATTCCGGCCACCCCGGTGCCCCTATGGGCATGGCGGATATTGCCGAGGTGTTGTGGCGCCATTACCTCAAGCACAACCCCAGTAACCCAGACTGGGCCGATCGGGACCGCTTTATCTTGTCCAACGGTCACGGCTCCATGTTGTTGTACTCCTTGCTGCACCTGACGGGCTATGAGTTATCTATTGAAGATCTGAAACAGTTCCGCCAACTGCATTCTAAAACCCCAGGCCATCCGGAATACGGTTATGCGCCGGGCATAGAAACCACGACCGGCCCATTAGGCCAAGGCATCACCAATGCCGTGGGCATGGCGATTGCCGAAAAATCTTTGGCCGCGCAGTTTAACCGCCCTGGTCACGACGTGGTCGATCACCACACCTACACCTTCTTAGGTGATGGCTGTTTAATGGAAGGCATCTCACACGAAGCCTGTTCATTGGCCGGTACCTTAGGTCTTGGCAAGCTTGTCGCCTTTTGGGATGACAACGGCATCTCTATCGACGGCGAATTAGACGGCTGGTTTAGCGACGATACCCCTAAGCGTTTCGAAGCTTACGGCTGGCAGGTGATTGCCGGTGTTGACGGCCATGATTCTGCGGCCTTAACCGCCGCTATTGATGCTGCTCGCGCCGACACCACGCGCCCAACCTTGATTTGCTGCAAAACCGTCATCGGTTTTGGCTCACCAAATAAAGCCGGCACTGCCGATTGCCACGGTTCACCTCTGGGTGATGCCGAAATTGCCGCTACGCGCGCGCAGTTAGGCTGGGAGCACGCTCCGTTTGAAATCCCTGCCGACATTTATGGCGCTTGGGATGCCAAAGAAAAGGGCGCCGCCGCCGAAAGTGAGTGGAATAAAGCGTTTGCCGCCTATGCGGCCGCATATCCAGAATTGGCTGCCGAGTTTAATCGCCGCGTGAGCGGTGAGCTGCCAGCAGATTGGGCACAAGCCAGTGCCGATTTCATCACTCAGCTGCAAGCCAATCCGGCTAACATTGCTACCCGCAAAGCTTCACAAAATGCGCTGGACGCTTTTGGTGCCATTTTGCCTGAGCTGTTGGGCGGCAGTGCCGACTTAGCTCCGTCTAACCTGACTATGCATAAAGCGTCTAAAGCTATCAGCGCAGATGACTTTAGCGGCAACTACCTGCACTACGGTGTGCGTGAGTTTGGTATGAGCGCCATCATGAACGGCATCGCCTTGCACGGCGGCTTTGTGCCTTACGGCGGCACCTTCTTGATGTTTGTGGAATATGCGCGTAATGCCCTGCGCATGGCTGCCCTCATGAAGCAGCGCGCCATTTTCGTTTACACCCACGACTCTATCGGTTTGGGTGAAGACGGCCCAACCCACCAGCCGGTTGAGCAAATTGCTTCGTTGCGCTTAACGCCGAACATGAGCACGTGGCGCCCATGCGACCAAGTAGAATCTGCGGTAGCGTGGAAGTCTGCCATCGAGCGCAAAGACGGCCCTACGTCTTTGATTTTCTCGCGTCAGAACTTAGGTCAAATTGAGCGTAATGCTGAGCAATTGGCCGATGTGGCCAAAGGCGGCTACGTGCTGAAAGACTGCGCAGGCCAGCCTGAGCTCATCATCATCGCCACCGGTTCAGAAGTTGAACTGGCAGTAGCGGGTTTCGAGCAACTGACTGCCCAAGGCAAAAAAGTGCGCGTAGTATCACTGCCGTGTACTGATGTGTTTGATGCCCAGTCTGCTGAATACAAAGAAAGCGTATTGCCAGCGGCCGTGACTAAGCGTTTGGCCGTAGAAGCGGGCATCGCCGACTACTGGTTTAAGTATGTCGGCCTTAATGGCGACATCATCGGCATGCACACCTTTGGTGAGTCTGCACCTGCCGGCGAGCTGTTCAAGCTGTTCGGCTTTACCGTTGACAACGTCGTTGAAAAAGCGAATGCGCTGTTAGCTAAATAAAAGTAGCTGGCTAAGTAAGTAAATTAGCTAAGCTAAGCGTATTAATAAGAACCGGCCTTTAGGCCGGTTTTTTTATGGGTGAAGGGCAGAGTAAATTATATTTTTATATATTCTGCCGCTTTATACCAATCTAAGTAATAAAGTGATCTAAATGCAACCGCACCAGGTTTGATCTCTTGTAGCTGCCAACTTGTTCGGCAGTCCTGCGTAGCAGGATAATACGATCAGTTAGTTTTCCAAATTGGTATTAGTTGGCAGTCCCGTCTCAGCGGGATTTTTTGATGGTGGCATTCAGCTTAGAGGCAACAGAGTCACCTCCCGCGACACGCCATAAACCCATCCATGGGGGCTCGGGAAATGCCATCCCTGGCATTACACGGTCGTGGGAGGCCGATTTCTGTTGCCTCTCCTTAATCACCGAGTTGTCTGTAGTGATCCCACAAAGAGCTAAGTAAGGCGGATAAGGCGATCCTTGCCGCCTCTCCGTTGATCGTGGAGTTGGCCGTTAACAAGGACAGCTTTTAATTGAACTTAATCTTCACTCCGTCCAGAATAGCCTCATTTGAGAAATCATATTACATGCAAGTGAATAGATAAAATCGTAGACGAAGCACCTGAAGCTTAAACTGTCTATTTAATTACTCGATCCGAGTGTCTATATTTATGTAATAGTATACTTACATGTGCTCATGTGATTTTTAAAATAATGTAATAATCAAGCGGTTGTAACCGTTGTGTTCGTTGATATAACGCATAACCAAGAATAAATATGGTTATGAGTGTATATGCGCAGGTGCAGTATTAAAAATGTTAGCTAATTAATTTACCTTGATAATGTGTAATTTTATTCACAGAGATAAACATGAAAAGCAATGATAAAAAATCGTTTACAAAACGAGAATGGATCCAATTAATTATTACTTTAACTATCGCTCAAGCATTTTTTTGGTACGCTGTTTTTGAGAACTCTCAAAGTGCTTCCGCGCTAGGTTATGTCTCATTTGCAGGCACTCTAGTGTCAATTATTCTTGCCGTTTTAGCAATTGGATATACATACGGAGAATCTGTTTCTCAAAAGAATAAAGGCGATGGTTTAGCATCTCAAATCAGCACTCTTGGCTCATTAATTGAAAGTGTAGAGCTTGAAGCTAAGTCTCTTGAAAAAATACAAGATATAGCAAAAGAGTTATCGAGCTTTATTGGTGGGTATAGAAAAGATAAAGAGGCATCCGAAGATCATTTACAATATATAAAGAATAATATTAGTGTTCTTACTAGTTTAAAAAGTAGCAGTTCTAACAATAAAGAAATAGAATTTGTTGGCCCTAACTGGCCTGTGCAAAAAATTCTAAAGAATAGAAGTCCGTTAGATGAGGCTTGTTATTTGATGCTATTAATTATTGAACACAATCAAGATGGTATGGGTTTAAAAAATATGGCTAAACATCTAGAGGGTATTCTTTCAAAAACACCTATGGAATTATCTCCTAAATTTTTCCATGGTGCATTATTTACACAATATTCTTTACTACTTAATTTAGGCTTTATCGAAGAGGAAGAAGGCTACTCCTTTCAAGTTAAAGATGATTTAAGAGAGTTCATTCTGAATAACATGGTAACACCTTCCTCTACGCCGCCTAAAGAAGGCACTTATGATGAGATGATTCATAATTTATATAAAGAGGTAAATAGTCTAAACTAGCTAACAAGTTGCTCAAACGGACAAAAAATAGTTTGCTTTTGCTCGTGCCTCGTTAATTTTAGCTAACTATTTTATTGCCGATTAGCAAAGCGTTATTCGAAAGTGCAGTCCATTTTTTCTGGAGATAAAATTTAATATGGCGAAACTAGAAAAATGTAAAGTTTGTGGTGGAGTCGTAGCTACAACGGCACTAACTTGCCCGCATTGCGGAGACTCATTGCGTGGTGGGCTACAAGGTCTCGATAATCTTGTGAAAGAGCGCCATCCAATCTTCTATAAATTCCTGTCAGTGGGAGCTTGGGCTTCTTTGATACTAACCGTGGCAAGTTTTAGTGTCGCTGCATACTTTATAATAAAAGCTTATTCTCAATTTAAAAATATAATCGGCGGATAAGGAATTAATATTTTTGGATGTAGCCAATGGATGATGCGATGGTGTGCACGCTGAAAATGCCTAAAAATAATTCAAGCAAGATTAAAAAAGAGGAATTTTTAACGCGCGCCATGGCAACCAACTGCTAAAATACAAGCTCAACAAAGCAAAGGGTTTTTCCCATGGCCGTGTTCGCTATTTTTACTTACGAGGTAAAGCTGGGCAGAATAAATGACTTCATGGCTAAACAGCAGATGCCAAGTTCAATAGCGAAGTTATGCCTCAATCAGTGCGTCTTTTTCAAAACATCGTTCCTGGGCCAGATGAGAACTCGCTTATTCTCGTTATTGAATATGAGGATATGGCGGCGTATGGCGCACGTACCGCATTTGAGAACCAAAATACAGAATGGAAGCAGTTATTCAGCAGTCAACCGGATTCGCCGGAAATTCTGCGCTCGGTGCAGCTACTCACAGAGTTTCAGCCGTGCTGAGCTGTCGCTCAATACCGCTTTGCTTAGAAAACACTCCCTTTACCACGGCATTAGCCGCACGGTAAGAAGGGCGTGTTTGTGTCGCGCTGACTCATACTCTGGCTGGTTTTTGAACACAGACGTGATTGGATAGAGCAACGCTTACTGTTATTAGCGCAGGCTTCTCCACTGATATTGCTGCTTATGCAGTACAGTCTAATCACCTAAATGTGGTGTTGAAGGTGGATGCAAAAACGGTAGAAGCGTGGTCAGATATGAAGGTGGTGAAGCAGTTGCATAAAGTGTTTGGCGATATTTTAACATGGGTGGCATATTAGGTTTTAGGTTGGGGATGGTTCCTCGTCTGTGTTGGCGGTGTTAGGTCTTTTAAGAGGTAGTAACAAATATGTTTGGAATTCAAAATTTTGAAGCCTTCATAGTGGCCAGTATTATGCTCAATCTTCTTCCTGGTCCTGACAATTTTTACATTCTGGGCCGTAGTCTTGCGCAGGGGAGAAACGTGGGTATCGCATCAGCTCTGGGCATTTCTGCCGGGGCTATTTTCCATACGCTTGCCGCAGCAATTGGACTGTCCGCATTAATCGTGGCGTCTCCCACCGCATTTTTAACGGTAAAGTTGCTTGGTGCAGCGTATCTGGTCTTTTTAGGCGGCAAGATGTTTTTGAATAGCCGGAAAAGTATCGACGATATAACATCATTATCAGGCTCAAGTTTTTCTGCGGCTTTTAGGCAAGGCTTGGTTACTAATGCTTTTAATCCAAAGGTTGCACTGTTCTTTCTCGCTTTCTTACCGCAATTTATCGCTAAAGATGTAGAATCTAATTTTTTTGGTTTTATTGTTCTGGGCTTTACTTTCGTTGCAACCAGTACAATATGGGGTTTTTTATTAGCATATTCTTCGGCGGCGATAAGCAAAAAGTTGCGTGACAATCCAAAATATCTTGAATATTTAAATAAAATTACTGGTACCTTACTTATTGGCTTAGGTGTTCGTTTAGTCGTGAATAGGTAGTAACTTGCCTAACGGAGATATTAAATATTCGTCTTGCAGAAAAATAATACAAAAGTATTTCTCCGTGCGCGGACTAAACAAAGCCCTTACATACTCGTACCTGAAGTAATGCTAGGTGGCATAGTCTCAATTCAAATGCAGGTTGCCTCACAAGGCGCTTAAGCATTGAACGCAGCAAGCTTGACGTTATGCGCAACAAGTCTGGCTTGGCTACAATGACCCGCTCTACCTAGCCAAGCACCACTAAGTCCCCGAGTGCGCGGTTGCAGAGAACATCGGCAAGGCAATTCAGAGATATCAACCGAAGTCGTTGCACCTTAGTCTGCGCTGCACGGTGGCGTTAGCTGCGCTTAAGCGAGGCAAAAGCCGGCCCTTGGACGACTGGTATTCTGCGAAGCTGAAAAATTTAGCAGGGTAAATAAGCGAGCAAAACGGCTCGTTTTTACTGATTTACGTTATGCTTTAAAATCAGTAATTATTGAAAAGCTAAGGAGCAGCTATGACTATGCCACAATCAGATAATACCGATCATATCCCTCAAGAAGCATTCGATTGGTACGATGAATATGCCCATGGTTTAATGGATAGACGTACTTTTATTAATAAGCTCGGTGGGTTGGCGGCTCTAGGCTTTTCTATGAGTGTTTTAACCGCAGCTTTATTACCTAATTATGCCCTAGCAGAGCAAGTATCCTTTAATGATGAAGATATAAAAGCCACCTACGAAGAGTTTGACTCGCCTGATGGCCACGGTACAGGCAGAGGTTATCTAGTGGTGCCTAAAAATCGAGACACTAAGCTTCCTGTGGTGCTGGTCATACACGAAAACCGTGGCTTAAACCCCTATATTGAAGATGTGGCAAGACGACTCGCTAAAGTGGGCTTTATCGCCTTTGCACCCGATGCATTATTTCCTTTAGGTGGCTACCCAGGTAATGACGATGAAGGGCGTGCCATGCAAGAAACCCTGGATAAAGCTAAAATACAAAATGATTTTGTAGCCGCCGCACATTTTTTAAAGTCACACCCTAATAGCAAGGGTCAATTAGGCGCGGTTGGTTTTTGTTTTGGTGGTTATGTTGTCAATTATTTAGCTGCGGTTGATCCCGACCTGCTTAGTGCGGGTGTGCCATTTTATGGGACTCCTGCAAGCAAAAATTTACGTAAAAATATTAAAGCACCACTCATGATCCAACTCGCTGAACTAGATACGCGTGTTAACGATTCGTGGCCTGAGTACGAGCAGGACTTAAAAGCGAATAATGTAGAATATAAAATGTACATGTATAAAGGGACCAACCATGGTTTTCATAATGACTCGACAGCTCGATATGATGAAGTAAATGCAGAGCTTGCATGGCAACGTACCATTGAGTTTTTTAATGAAAAACTAAGTTAATATTTTTCTACCTATTGGCGGTGTGCCCCCCTAGTTATTGGCAAAGTGCGATTAAGTTCGTGACTTCAGCACAGAGTGAAAAAAGAAAAGGGCGGCAGCATTAATGGCAATAATAGCGGCTTAAAAAGCGGGCTGTTCTATCTGCTCTATTTGGGGGCCTTTTTTATCCTTTTCACGCAGTATTAATACAATTGCTGATAAGCGTTTGATTTTATTGCTGTAAGTTGTGACCGCTTAACTGCTATTAGCGCTTGCTAATGATAAGGCCTTCTTAGTCTTGGCTTTTTAATGGTAATATTGCCGCCGTATTTTTTATCTTAAGTGCCTTACCATGAGAAAAAACCACTAATGAAAGCCATGACCCAAGCTGTTTTTCAGCGCCATTGGAATCCGTACGTCGTATTGTTTATTGCTGGCTTGCTCAGCGCCTTGTACTTTGGCCTAACGTCCACTGTGTGGGCCGTGACCGGTGAATTTACGCGCCTGGGCGGAGATATTTTGCTGCTGCTCGGAGTCGATGTTTCCGATTGGCAATATTTCGACATGGTAAAGTTGCAAGGCTCGACTTGGACCCGACCTGATGGCTGGATTGTGTGGGGCATGTTTATCGGCGCGCTGATCATGGTGCTGCTGAGTAATAGTTTTAAAATTCGCCTACCACAGCAAAAACGCCGTTATGTGCAAGGGCTGGTGGGCGGCATTATTGCCGGCTTTGGTGCGCGTTTAGCCTTGGGCTGCAACTTAGCGGCCTTCTTCACCGGTGTGCCGCAATTCTCACTGCACTCGTGGATCTTTATTGTCGCAACCGGCATAGGTACTTTTTTTGGCGCCAAACTTACCAAAACGCGCTGGTGGAAAGGTCGACCTTCGTTAACGCGGGGTACAGGCGCGCCCTCTAGGGCCAAAACGCGAGTGATCCAGCCTTATGTGGGTGGGGCTATCGCCATTGCCTATCTCGG
Source organism: Candidatus Oceanisphaera merdipullorum (assembly GCA_018883865.1). Taxonomy (GTDB): domain Bacteria; phylum Pseudomonadota; class Gammaproteobacteria; order Enterobacterales; family Aeromonadaceae; genus Oceanimonas; species Oceanimonas merdipullorum. Next base: position 22,515 of record JAHLFI010000020.1, on the reverse strand, counting down.
TTTGATGGTTTATTTCTTTGCTTCTGGGCAAAAACTGCTTGGGTTTGGTGCCCTGTTTGGTCTGGCCTTTGGCATTCTCATTGAGCGTGGCCAAATCTGCTTTACTGCCGCCTTCCGGGACCTGTTTCTAGTAGGACGCAGCTTAATGGCCAAGGCGATTATTGTGGGCATGGCCGTAAGCTCTGTGCTCACTTTCATTGTTATTTTAATTTATGGCTTAACACCCATCACCCAAATAGCGGCACTCAGCACACTGGTTGGGGGAGCTTTGTTTGGCTTTGGCATTGTTATGGCATCTGGCTGCGAAACCGGCATGATGTATCGACTAATGGAAGGGCAGGTGCTGTTCTTACCTGTGTTTATCGGCAATATTATTGGCGCGACTTTTCTTGCTTATGCGTGGGATCATCTCGGCGTTTATGATGTGTTGGTGAGTAGCGGTGCAAAAATTAACTTGATGAATACTATAAGTCCCGTGGGTGCCATTCTCGCCACGCTATTCATGTTAGGCGGACTGTATGCGTTAACCGTGTATAGAGAGCGCAGCTATCATCGTAATTTGGAACTGAAAAGAGGCGTTGAACAATATGCAAACTAATAAAGAAGCGGATTTCACACTGGATTTGCGTGGTGAGTCTTGTCCTTATCCCGTTATCTATACCTTAGAAGCACTGGCTGACATGAACAAAGGCGAGCTGTTACAGGTGATCACCGATTGTCCAGGCTCGTTTCGTAATGTGCCTGAAGAAGCGCTGGCTCATGGCTACACCTTCGCCCAAGAACCGGTGAAGAACGGCCAAGAATACCTGTTTTATATTTATGCCTAAAAAAGCAGGTGCCTTGAGAGGGCGCCTGCTTTTTAAGTAAAAATAACGAGATAAATTCATTAGGGCGAACTAGCAGATACTCCTGTTAGTTCGCTTTTTTATTACCTAGCGGCGTCTTTCTCAAAATGCCGTGTCTTTCAACCACGTCATCAAGTCGTCTTCGCACATGGGCCGAGCGCGTAAGTAACCTTGATAGGTATCGCAATTAAGCTCGGCCAAGGTGGCCAGTTGCGCTGGAGTTTCTACGCCTTCGGCGACCACTTCCATGTTGAGGGTGCGCGCCAACTCCAGTAGGCAAGTGATAATGGCTCTGTCTTGGGGGCGCTCTGCGACGTACTGAATAAAAGCGCGGTCTAATTTAAGCTCATCCACCGGTAATTCCCGTAAATAGGCGAACGAGGAATAGCCGGTGCCAAAGTCATCAATGGAAAGATTCACGCCCAAGGATTTAATGTGTGCCATGCGACTGCGGCTTTCGGGCAGGTTTTCTAAAAACACCCCTTCAGTGACTTCCAAGGTTAAACGGTGGCGACAGCTCGGATATTGATGCATCAGTAACGACAGCTGAGAAATAAAGTCGGGGCCATGAAAGTGTCGGGCACTGATATTAACCGACAGGCGTTCGGGGCGATTTGCCAAGGCTTGCCAGGCGTCAAAGCGCACGCAGGCTTGCTGCAGCACCCAGCTACCAATATCGCAAATAAGCGAGGTTTCTTCGGCGATGGGGATAAAAATATTGGGCGGGATGGGCGCGCGGCCCTCAGGAAACCAGCGCAATAAGACTTCGACACCCGATAGCTGATTATTTGCCACTCGTTGTTGTGGCTGAAAATAGAGCTCCAGCTCGTTGTTGAGCAGCGCTCGCTGTAACGCATTAGCTAATGCCAAACGTTCTTGAATTTCATCGGCCATTTCTTGGCTAAAAAACACATGGCTACCCGGAGCTACTTGCTTGGCGATATGGTTGGCGGTGTCGGCTTGGCGTAAATATTCTTCTAAACCCAGCTCAGGTACGGGGAATAAACTGATACCAATGCTGGCGCTTAAATGTAGCCGTAAGTTATCAATCTGAAACGGCAGTAAAAACTGTTCGCGTAAACCGTGTGCCAACTGCTCGGCGCGGGTTTTTGCCTGAGTGAAGCTGTGACCTAAATTAGGACACAGCAGCACAAATTCATCACTGCCGATGCGCGCCAAACTGGCATCTTCAAGCTGCTTTTTAAATACGCGTAAGCGCTCTGCCACTTGTATTAATATGCTGTCGCCAATGCGATAGCCCAGTGAATCATTGATACTTTTAAAGCTGTCGAGGTCGATCAGTAGCAGGGCGCCGCGGCTGTTATCTGCTTCGGTCTGGGCTATGGTGTGGCTAATGTGATCCACCATGTAGTGGCGGTTATGTAAACCGGTCAGCTTATCGAAATACGCCATTTGCTCGATGCGTTGCTGGGCGTTTTTTTGTTGGGTTAAATCTTCTAGGCTGAACACGTAATGCACGACGCCAAGCTTATCTTGTACTTGAGAGATGCTCAGATTAACGGCCACCGTTTGGCCGTCGGCACGTTTTAGTTGTTGCTCGCCTTGCCAGTTTTGGTGCACCACTAATTTGTGCTTAATACTCTCTAAACTGGCGTGATAGGGGGTGTCTTCGCGCAAATCAAGCACCGAACGCCCCAGCAATTCTTCACAAAAATAGCCGCTTAATTGCAAGAACGCTTGATTGGCGCGCTGAATATGCAGCTCGCTGTCGGTAATAAATTGGCCTTGCTGGGCATCGAAGGCCACGGCCGCGACCATGATTGCCTCTTGGTCGCGTCTACGTAATAACTCGGCGCAAATTCTGTGCTCCAATTGCTCAAGCATGGTTTGCAACTGACTCGATGCGGGTAAGGGTTGTTTAAACAATAAGGCGACATTGCCCACAGTGTTGTGTTCATGATCTTTAAGGAACAGGCCAACATAGGCTTGAATATTGTGCTGCTGTAGCAGGCTAGAGTGGGGGAACAGCGCCGCGACATTTTGGTGATAAACATTAATTTTTTGCGCCTGCTTCATGCTTACTTGGCAGGGTGAATCGTGCAGGGCAAAATTAAAGGGCGGCTGCAGCTCGCCATCGATAGCACAAGACACGATCCGAATTTTTTCTTTGGAGGGCGAGATTAGCCCCACCAAGGTAATATCTGCTTGATATAGCTGCGCTAATTTCAACATCAATTGATTAAAAAAGTCTTGGCCGGTATGGCGTAACAAGATGGGGGTAAGCTCCGCCCAAGGTAAGTTGGGATCCTGCAAGGCCTCTGCCGTTATGGGCTTGGTGATGAGCACGGCCAGTTGAGCGGCTAGGGTGGCCACAAACTGCATGTCTGAGGGAGTGACGCTGGCGCGGGGGTGCGTATATTCAAGACTGAGTACGCCGATTAATTTTTTCTCTACTAACAGCGGCACATCGAGGCGATGCACTATGCCGTCGGCTGCTAAGTAATTGAAGGCACTCAGCAGCGGTTGTTCGGCACAGTGGCTGTAGCTCAAGGCGCCTCTTTGCTGCAAGGTGCGCAAATAACGCCGCTCTGCTTTCACGGGCCGTAAGTTAAAGGCCAAACCTTGGCTGTATAACGGGCGTAGCACCTCTTCATCACTGTAGTGGCGCCATAAGATCACCCGATCCGCATTTTGCTCGCCAAGCAACTTATCTACTAACTCCGGCATGCTGAGCGGTGGACGCTGTGCGTCTTGCCACTGCTGGTCTAATTGCCACTCGGTCACGCCCAGTTGGTCGCATTGTTGATGGGCGGCCATATCGGCACTGAGCAACCAGTAATTATTTTCAACTGGGGCTAAATGGCAGATCCAGCGACGACCTTTAATGGTGAGAGCTAAGCTGGTTGCAGCCCCTGCTGCGCATACTTGCTCAAGCTGGCGTCTATCGTCCTCAGATAACTGACTTAACAGAGATTGTGTTGCATCTGGCAGGCTTACTGGATCGAAGGGCAGGGCCGTTAATGGCGTCAGATAAAATTGTGCGTCTAAACGGAAAAAGCAGAGCTGATGCAACGGACGATATAATGCAGGTAACTGCATATTATGGAGATTCCTTGTGAGTTCGCACAGCTGAGAGCGAGATATGCGGCGATATGAGTGAACAGGCTGCGCCATTGTAAGTAATACGTTTGAAGTTGACCATGCTGAGCATGTAATAAGTACATATAGCTTCATTATTAAATCAACAGGTTAGCTTGGTTCTGTAGATAAGCTGTTGCTAATGTATTGGCGGCTATTATAATTAGCATTATCTAATTTAATGAGGTGTCCTTATGACTATCATCAATTTCACGCCTTGGTCTGCCTTGTTGGGCGGTGTCTGCATTGGGTTGGGTGCCTTATTGCTGTTAGTTGGGGCCGGAAAAATTGCCGGAATCAGCGGCATTATTGTGGGCTTAGGTCGTAAAAACAGTGCTCCGCTGTCCGACAAAAGCTGGCGCTTGGCTTTCTTGCTGGGGCTGGTATTGGTACCGGCGGTATTGTTTGCTAGCCAACAGATAGCCGTGCCTAATTTGGCGGAGTTTTCGGTTATTAAGTTGGTATTAGCCGGCTTGTTGGTGGGCATAGGTACGCGCCTCGGCAATGGCTGCACCAGTGGTCATGGTATTTGTGGCATGGGGCGTTTCTCTAAGCGCTCGTTCGTGGCGACCTTAGTGTTTATCGTCAGTGGCATGCTAACAGTGACCTTGCTTGGCTTAGGGGCATGAGAAATAGGGAAGTGAATATGAAGACGAAAAACAGCGCTTTGTTATTGATAGCCTTAGTGGCGGGCGCCTTATTTGGGCTAGGCATAGCCGTGTCCGGCATGATAAGTCCGGCTAAGGTGCAGGGATTTTTAGATATCACAGGCAACTGGGACCCAAGCCTTGCCTTTGTGATGGGCGGTGCCCTGTGTGTGTTTGCAACCGGTTATTGGTGGTGGACGCGTACTGGCCATGTTCAATGCGCATTAGGTAGCGACTTGCCTAAGGTGCCGGCCCCCGTCATTGATAAGCGCTTAATCCTAGGGGCGGCCATCTTTGGCATCGGCTGGGGATTAGTGGGCATTTGCCCGGGGCCTGCCATCGGCTTGCTCGGCAGTCTGCAATGGCAAGTGGGTCTGTTTGTGCTCGCCATGCTGGCCGGGTTTTGGCTGGTGGGGAAATTCAAGATATAGCTCTCAGCTCCAAATACCAAGCTAAGAAAAACATAAGCGCTATTTTTGCCACGCCATACACTGATTTACACAGAAAAGAACCCAGTCCGATAATGCTTCTACCGTAGGCATGATTATTCAGTGCTTGTATTTCGTCCGTTGTGTATTGCGTGGCAGAGAAGTCTCAGTTAGCCGTTTTAGCCGGCGTGGGGTGCAAGGTGCTTGTGCTAGGTGCTTCTTATTGTGCCGTTAAATACGCCATCACCACTTCATGGTGGTCTTTGGTTTTAAACTTATCGAACACCTGAGCTATGGTGCCTGACTCATCAATCAAAAAACTAATACGATGAATACCGTCGTATTCTTTGCCCATAAACTTCTTTAAGCCCCAGACACCAAAGGCATCGGCCACGGCGTGGTCTTCGTCAGAGAGCAGCGTAAAATTTAGATCCTCTTTTTCTTCAAACTTTTTCAGGCGCGCCACCGGATCAGGGCTAATTCCTAACACCACAGTATTGTGGTCGGCCAGCTCGCTTTGGCTATCACGCAAACCGCAGGCTTGCACTTTACAGCCTGGCGTCATGGCCTTAGGGTAAAAATATACCAAGACTTTTTGACCACTAAAGTCACTTAAGCTCACGGCCCGATCATTTTGGTCGTGTAGGGTAAAGGCGGGGGCAGGGCTGCCAGCAGGTAAATAAGTCATGATATTTATCCAAATGATGAACAGAGGTGGCGTTGATCCTAGCATAAATTGTATTGGTCTCCAGCGGCTCTCTTGTATTCACCCCTTGGCGCCACTACCATAACCCCTCATTTTACCCTTGCTGTTTATGTTGGTCACAGAGCTCTGCTCTTTAAAGTGCTAGGCCTGATGACCATGGCTCTGTAGCCACGGTTGATAGCATGCTTTTCTGAATGGGGCTTTCTGGATAAGGTAAAGTGCTAGGCGCTGGATGAAGCTTGCGTTTATCATGGCCACTTATCTTCAGGCTCAGTGCGTCAGGATCAGCACGCTGAGCTAAACAAGGTTAAGAATAACGAACAACTGCGTTTACCATTTTCCTAAATAGGAAATGTCTAACCGAGAAATGGATTCGAGCAAGTCGGCCCTTAACAAGCAGGGCGCTAACCGACAACGTAAGCGTTAATTAAAGCGGAGTGAATAGGGCGTGGATAAACTTTTGAATACAAACAAGATGATCATCAGCCTGCTGGCCGTAAGTGTGTTGGCTGGCTGCAGTAATCCCGAAAAGCGTGCACAGGCGAATCGGGGGTTTGAATATGAAGATGCCAGCCTCAGAACCGCGCCGCTTATGATACCCGCAGGGCTAGAAGCCCCCACGTTCAAAAATGACTATGTGATCCCCAAAGCCACCGCCCTCGAAAGTCAGGAAGTGACGGGCATAAACGTGGACGTGCGCCCACCGACGCAGGTGTTGCCCTTAGTACGTGGCTCACAAGTACTCGAAAGCGGTACCGGATTATGGTTTTATCAACAGCGCTTAGACCAGCCCTTACAGCAAGAGCTCAACACTGCGTTGGCTACCTTCTTTAAGGATAAAAAAGCCGATGCCAGCGAAACGGCCTTGGGTTGGAGCAGCAATGGCAACCCCATTGGTAGCCCTAAACAACGTTTTAACTGGCAGTTGAACAATGATGAGGGACGTCGTGCTGTCTCGCTGCAGGTGAACCTAGTCGAGTCTGATGCCTCATCAAAGCAAGAGCCAGTGCTTGCACAAACCAAGCAAAGAGACGAAGCCATGATGCTCAACGCTTTCTCTTTGGCCTATCAGCGTGAGCTGACGCAGCAGCAAGAACTGCTAGACAGAAGCCCAATCCAGTTGACGCTAGAGTCTACCCAAGGCCGTTTATTAGTAAATGAGGGCTATGATCGTAGCTGGAAACGCCTAGTGACCTTATTGCCGAAATTGGGCTTTGAGCTCACCAATCGCCAGCAAGCCTTAGGTTACGTGGATGTCGAGTTTGACGGCATGAGACAGGGCAAGTGGGAAGACTTAAAGTTGCCTGCTTTAGATATTCCCGAGCAAGCCTACCGCGTGCAACTGGGTGACTTAGGCAGCCAAAGCAGCATTACTTTTAGTGATAAGAATAAAGTGCCGGTATCGAACGAGGTATTACGTAAATTGAGCAATACCTTAGTGCCCGCCTTTGAGCGCACCGACTTACTGCGTTAATGCGCGCTTAATTTTTAGCACTCTTCACACAGCCCCGTTTATCGGGGCTGTGTTGTTTTTGCTCTTAACTGCAAACATTAATTAACTCTTCAACCTTGCCTTCCAAGGCTCGGTGGGGGCTTGAATTTGGTACACTCCCGCTATGACCACCATAGAACAGGGCTTCCTGTTAACCCGCCACAGCCGTGACCGCCATGGCTGCAGTGAGATTATCTATTGGCTAAGCACTGCTAAGGGACCGGTGCGCCTGCAATTGTCTGGCGAGCGACCGTTATTGATGGTGCCCATTAGTCAGCGTGCCCAAGCCGAGCACACCTTAACTCAGGCTATATTAGCCTATCAATGGGCGGAGCCGGGGTTACAAACCCTAGAATTAGCGCCTGTGGCCGTGCTCTATTTTACCTGCATTGCCCAGCATAAATCTGCGGCCGAAGCCTTGCGCGCTGCCGGCGTGAGTGTGTTTGAAGATGATATTCGCCTACATGAGCGCTTCTTACTGAGCCGCTTTATTCGCGGTGGCGTAGCCTTTGTGGGTAATGAGCAGATCAACCCTACACAAGTCAGCCATAAACAAATCTCCCCTAAACATGCCCGTCACGGACCAACCAATTCAGCCCTGAGCTTTCGCCACTTTACGCAAGCGCGTTTAAAACCCAGTGACTATGAGCCGCAATTTCGGGTGCTGTCTTTAGACATTGAATGCTCGGGTCAAGGTGAGCTGTATTCGATTGGCCTGTTTGGCGAAAGCCTAGCCAGTGGTGGCTTAGATGGTGACGGCTTACCTGAAGAGAAGCTGGCGCGGGTATTGATGATAGGGCAGCCCGAGCCTGCAGAGACCGACATTCAGTGGTTGGCCAATGAAGCGGCATTACTCACCGCGCTCGAGCACACCTTAAGCCAATACGATCCGGACATCATTATTGGTTGGAACGTGGTGGGCTTTGATTTTAAATTACTAATGCGCCGCGCCGCCTTGCACGGGCTGACGTTGCGCTTGGGGCGCGGTGGTGAACCCGCTTTTATGCGCGAGTCGAGCTTTACTGGGCAAACCTTTATTAGCTTGGCTGGCCGCGTGGTGGTAGATGGCATAGATGCATTAAAAACCGCCTGTTATCAGTTCGACAGCTTCAGCTTGGAAAACGTGGCACAACAGCTATTAGGGCGCGGCAAGCAGACCGAAGACGTGGCTAATCGCTTAGCCACTATTACTCGCGACTTCTGGCAAAATAAGCCCAAACTGGCCGCCTATAACTTAGAAGATTGTCGCTTGGTGTGGGATATTTTTACCCACACCCGCTTGCTGGATTTTCTGCGGTTGCGCAGTCAACTCACTGGTCTGGAGCTGGATCGCATTGGGGGCTCTGTGGCGGCGTTTACGCAGGTGTATTTACCGCATCTGCACCGTGCCGGTTACGTAGCGCCCAACCTACCCGCCGGTGGCGGCTTAGCCAGTCCGGGCGGCTATGTAATGGACTCGCGGCCTGGACTGTATCGCCATGTCTTGGTGTTGGATTTTAAAAGTCTGTATCCGGCCATTATTCGCACCTTTCATATCGACCCACTGGGTTTGGTGTTGGGGCTTCAAGAAACGGACGCCATTCCGGGTTTTAGGGGGGCTAAGTTTTCTCGCCGTCAGCATTTTTTGCCATCCATTATCAAACATTTATGGCAAGAGCGCGATCAAGCCAAACGCGACCATGACCAAGCCCGCTCCCAAGCCATTAAGATCTTAATGAACTCCTTTTACGGGGTGCTGGGCTCGGGAGGTTGTCGTTTTTACGATACTCGTCTGGCATCATCTATTACCTTACGTGGGCATGAAATCATGCAGCAAAGTGCCCGTTGGATAGGCGAGCAGGGACACGAGGTGATTTACGGCGACACCGACTCTTTATTTGTGTTGCTTAAAGGTGAGCAAGATGAGCACAGCGGTAGTGCAGAAGGGGAGCGGTTAGCAGCGCTTATTACGCAGCAATGGCAAGAAAAATTAGCCACTGAGCTGCAATTAGACAGCCAATTAGAGCTGCAATTTGAGTGTTACTTTGCGCGCTTTTTAATGCCCACCATTCGTGGTCAAGAGCAAGGCTCGAAAAAGCGCTACGCAGGATTAAGCTGCCATAACGGAAAACACCAGCTGGTATTTAAAGGGCTGGAAACGGTGCGCTCCGACTGGACACAGCTGGCCAAGTATTTTCAAACTGAGCTCTATCGGTTGGTGTTTAACGATGAGGATCCCAGCGATTTTGTGCGCCTCACATTGGAGAAAACGTTAAACGGCGAGTTTGATGCAGATTTAGTGTATCGCAAGCGTCTGCGTCGGCCGCTGGCGCAATACGTGAAATCGCAACCCCCACAAGTGCGTGCCGCCCGCCAAGCCGACGAGCACAATGCACGCCTCGGTCTGCCGCTGCGCTATCAAAATAAAGGCGTAATTTGCTATCTGATGACGGTGAGTGGCCCTGAGCCCGAAGAATATGTGCAATCTCCGTTGGATTATCAGCATTACGTGGACAAGCAACTTAAGCCCGTGGCCGAGGCCATCTTGCCCTTTATTGGTTTAAATTTTGATGCCATTAGCGGCCAACAATTGGGGTTGTTTTAGGATTGCTAAAGAGTGAGGGGTAATGGGTAAAGAGCTAAACCGCGAGTCATCGGGCTCGCTCGCTACACCTCACCCTTCACTCCTTACATAATTAAAACTCAAACAGCATCAACATTTCACCCAGATCGGGCCGCCACTGACACTGCTGCATATCCACGCATTGGCCACTAATGGCATTGCCCTTAAAGGTAATGCCTTCTGATAGCAGCCGCTGTCTTTGCTCAAGCCAACCCGGGCTGCCTTTGGGTAAACTGATGCGGCCATTGGCACCCACCACACGGTGCCAAGGCTGCTCAATCATCTCTAGCGTGCGCAGCATATAGCCTACTAAGCGAGCGCGGCCGGGCAAACCGGCCAAATCCGCCAGTTGGCCGTACGTTACCACGCGGCCAACTGGGACTAGGGCCAACAATTTAAGGATCTTAGCTTGGCTTGCAGTGACGGCCATAAATTCTGGTTTAGGAGAAAGTACGGGTTAAGTCATTCAGCCCTTGGGAGCGGTCGAGCAGCTCTTTACTGGAGTCTTCAACCTGCGTGATTTTGCTTAAGTTAGCCGAAGAGGTGGTCGAAATTTGGTGCACGTTTTCGCCGATTTCTTCCGCGACTTGTTGCTGCTGCTCGGCGGCGGAGGATATTTCTACCGTAATGGCCACGATTTGATCTATTTCACCCAACACGCAGCTTAAGCTGTTACTGCCGGCCTCGGCCGCCGCCACGCACTCTTGGCTGTGCGCCATATTGGTGTCCATCATCACATGCCACTTGGCCAGCGTTTGCTGAATGTGATTGATACTGGTTTGAATTTGCTCGGTGGCACCATGGGTACGCGTAGACAGCGCGCGAACTTCTTCGGCCACCACTGCAAAGCCCCGACCATGCTCACCGGCGCGCGCCGCTTCAATGGCGGCGTTTAAGGCCAGCAGGTTGGTTTGATCGGCAATGCCCTGTATCTCACCCATTAAGGTGCCAATACGATTCGACTCTTCGGTTAATGCCATGGTGGCCGCGGCGGCCTGTTTCGCTTCATTAGCCAAACCGACGATACGCACTCGAGTTTGCTCAAGTTGTTCTTGCGTCAACTGGCATTGATGTTGGGCTTCTTCGGCATTGTTGGCGGCCTGCTGGCTATTGCGTGTGATCTCATGGGCGGTAGCGGACATTTCAGTAATAGCCGCGGCAATTTGCTGGGTGTCACTGTCTTGCTGGCTTAAATCTTGGCGTGCTCCCGTCATGGCCGCGAGCATAGAGCTGGCCAGCCCTTTGAGTGAGCCGGTGGCATCATCCACGCGGCCCAAAATTGTGCGGGTGCGAGCCTGCCACATCTTTAAGTGATAATCGGCAATGGCATGGGGCGCATCACCGGAATAGACCAAGCGTGAAATGCTGTCGTATTCTTTGGTTAAGCCATTTAAAAATTGACGAGTGCCTAACAAAGACTTGCGATAGCAAACCGCGAGCCAAGCGATGGGCAACAGGCTCCAGCCTAGGGTGCTCACGTCGCCCATAAGGCCAATCACCGCCAACAAGGCCAGCAATCCCACCAGCGGTAAGCCAGATTTAACGGCAGCCAGCAAGGGCGAAGCGCTGCGTTTTTGTTGTTCTTGTTTAAGCAGTTGACGATAGGCTTGGCTGGCAATGTCGCGCGTCTTGTCATTCAGCTTGGTGCGCACCGATTGATAACCGGTAATTTTACCGCCTTCATAAATGGGGGTTACATATGCATCTACCCAATAATAGCGGCCGTCTTTACAACGGTTTTTTACTGCACCGCGCCAAGGGCGGCCGGCTTTGGCGTGCACCCATAAATCATGAAACGCGGCTTTGGGCATGTCGGGATGGCGAATAATATTATGATTCTTGCCCAGTAACTCTTCGGGTAAATATCCGGCAACTCGGCAAAAGATGTCATTGGTATAGGTGATCACGCCACGTAAATCTGTGGTCGATACCAGTTGCTCTTGGCTACTGTAGGTGACTTCTTCGTTTACCACATGCTGATTACGTTTGTTCATAAGTTGCCGCTCTGCCATTATTTTCATTAATTTCCACCGATTATATCGGCATTAATATAATAAACTTGAATAAGTTTTGATTTTATCTAAGCGGCGGCGCTGCCGGTTGGGGTTTAGCCGTACCACGGCTAATTAAAGTGAGCTAAAAATAAGCAAGTTATTGTAAATTAAGATCAATAATATTTATTTCTAGTCTTGTTAAAGCCATGAAACATGTAACCATCACAGCGCCGCAGGCTAAAAATTAAACTTAATGTTATACCTGAGTACTGGCGAGCCAGTCTTCATCTACTTGTATGTACCAGTTACCCTGCGAGTCGATAAAGTTTTGTCGGCGATCGTGACTTGCTCGGCTGCCGGTCATCCAACCCAGTTTGTGCTGAGGACTAAAGTCACTACTGGGTGGCGCCGTGCCCCATTGGCCGCGCTCGCCACTGTTAGAGATAAAGTGCTGAGTGTGGGGCGGATAATAGAGGCGGCCTTTTAGGATCAAACGTTTGCGCTGAGGCAATAAGCCGAGTGCGGTCAGTTTGGGGGCTACATGGGGATGATTGCCCAACATTAACTGGCAGTTAAGCATGTGTTGATGTTTACGACGTAGTTTGTCTCGCGGGTTAATGCCAAAGGCATGGTCAAAGGCCGCTTCTTGCTGGCTGATCAGATAGAATTTAACGGCTAATTCCCAGTGCTCTATGCCTTGGGTTTGTTGATCCCAAACTAAAAAATCGAAGGCGCCCACTGTGGTACCATCCACGACTTGTTGCCAGTTATGAGCCAACACTTGAAAGCGTGGACTGTCGAGTAAGAAAAAATGCCACAAGGCTTCAAAATATAAGCCGAGCCGCCGCTGGGGCGCACAATGTAAGTGCAACACCTCGGGATCTTGGTCGAGTGCCAATAAGCGGGGCTGGTAGTCATTGAGTAGCCCTTGATACCAAGCATTGCTGGGGGCGAGTGTGGAATCACACACAGTGCCGGACAATAGATTAGGGCTGGCCAAGGCCCAAGCCAAGTCACGAACGGTCGCGTCTGTGAGCTTGGCGAGTAACGAAGATAAAGCAGTACTCATTTATGGTAACCTTTTGTTTTACAATGTATTGCTGTGCTTTGGCGAACATGCGCGAATAACAAAGCACAGCTAATAATTATGCACACTGGAGGGCAATATGAATAATTTAGAACTTGAGCAACACCTGAATGCTTTGCTGAACGTACAGGCTATCAAGGATTATTGCCCTAATGGCCTGCAAGTGGAAGGCAAAGCCGAGATCCACAGCCTAGTCACGGGTGTTACCGCCAGCCAAGCCTTGATTGATCGTGCGATTGCCACTCACGCCGACGCCATACTGGTGCACCATGGTTATTTTTGGAAAGGTGAGAATGAGCAGGTGCGTGGCATGAAACGCCGACGTCTCAAAGCCTTGCTCAGCCATGATATTAATTTGTATGCCTATCACTTGCCGCTCGATGTTGCGCCTGTGTTGGGTAACAACGCCCAGTTGGCGGCGCTGTTGGGCATTAATCAGCTGCAACCACTGGAAGTGGGTAATGTGCAGTCGATCCCCATGTGGGGCGAGTTAGACGAGCCGCTGACGGGCCAGCAGATGAGGGCGCACTTAAGCGAACGATTAGGTAGCACAATAGTGCAAGTCAGCGACACAGGCCCTGAGTTGATCCGCCGAGTGGGGCTGTGTAGCGGTGGCGGCCAAGGTTATATAGAGTTAGCGGCGCAGCAGGGCATGGATGCTTTTATTAGTGGCGAGATCTCTGAACAAACCGTGCATGTGGCTAGGGAATATGGGCTGCATTTTTTTGCCGCTGGGCATCATGCCACCGAGCGCTATGGCGTGAAGGCGTTGGGAGACTGGCTGGCAAGCACCCATGGTTTAGCGGTAGAGTTTATTGATATCGACAGCCCAGCATAATTGCGTCTGCAGCCTGAGTGCCTAGTAGGAAAAATAAAAAAAACCAGAGTCACACGTACTCTGGCTTCGCAGCAGCCACAAGGCTAAACAGTTGTCGTTACTAACACACTTACAGGAAAAATCTAAACCAGCAGGAAAAATCTACATCAAAAAAAGACATATCCCAGCGCAAAGCTTAATATTGCAGATCGGCAGTGCAGATTATTACATAGGTAACAAATGAGTCACTCATCGTGTTGAACTAATGTTAACACCGAGTTAACTTACTGCAAGTGTTTTTTTTCGTATCTGTTTAAAAGTAGCAATCGAATAGTTAAAGGTGAGAAACTAAGATGGGTGATGAAAGGCTAAATGTTTTACTGGTAGAGGATACGGCGTCCTTGGCTGCGCTTTACCAAGCCTATTTGCAAGATGAACCTCTGTCGTTGACGGTGGTAAATAATGGCCAAGCGGCCATTGAGCATATACAGCAACATGCACCCGATATTTTATTGTTGGATTTGATCCTGCCGGATATGCCGGGCATGGACATATTACAGTGGCTGCATCGCGAAAAATTAAACATCACTACCATAGTGATCACCGCCCACGGCTCAGTGGATGTCGCGGTAGAAGCGATGCGTTTTGGCGCCCATGACTTTATTAATAAACCGATAGAAATTGAACGGCTTAAAGTCACCTTGCATAACACCATGAAGTTTCGCCAACTCAATCAGCTGCTCGACAGCTATCGTCATGACATTGAAGGCGCACCTTTTCAAGGCTTCATTGGTGCCAGCTTGCCGATGCAAAAAGTCTATCGTTTGATTGAGAATGCCGCCCCCAGCAGCGCCACCGTATTTATTACCGGTGAAAGTGGTACCGGTAAAGAAGTGTGTGCCGAAGCGCTGCACCAGCGTAGTGGCCGACAAGACGGACCTTTTATTGCGCTAAATTGCGCGGCTATTCCGAAAGACTTGATGGAAAGCGAGCTGTTTGGTCATATCAAAGGTGCCTTTACCGGTGCACTGCAAGACCGCGATGGTGCCGTGATCCGTGCCAATGGTGGCACCTTGTTCATGGATGAAATTTGCGAAATGGACTTGGAGCTGCAAAGTAAGTTATTGCGCTTCTTGCAATCGGGTCAAATTCAGCCGGTGGGCAGCTCGGAACAAATTCAGGTGGATGTGCGTATTATATGTGCCACCAACCGTGATCCGCTAGTGGAAGTGGAGCAAGGCCGCTTTCGTGAGGACTTGTATTATCGCTTACACGTGATTCCCATTAATTTGCCGCCACTGCGTGAGCGCGGCGGCGATGTGCTCAGCATAGCTACCGCCTTAGTGCGCCAAGCGGCCCGCGAAGAGGGCAAGTCGTTTGTGGGGTTATCGGAAGCCACCAAAGACCGACTGCAGGGCTATCACTGGCCGGGCAACGTGCGCCAATTGCAAAACGTGATCCGCAATGCGGTGGTATTGCATCAAGGAGAATGGATAGAGCTGGACATGTTACCGGCGCCACTAGACAGACCCATGGCGCAGGCTATGTCTGGCGAATGGTTAGCACAAGATACGCTGCCAGCACCCATAGTGCCGCTGGCGGTATTAGAACGCAAGGCGATAGAAAGAGCGATTAGCCACTGTCAAGGTAACGTGTCGCGAGCGGCGGCGCTGTTAGAAGTTAGCCCTTCGACTATCTATCGCAAATTACAAAGTTGGGACGAGCATGATGCTTAATTGGCAAAGTTTACAATACCAATTACCGCTTATGGATGACGAGCAGATAAGCCGCATGACACAAGAGCTGACCAAACCCGTGATGGCGCGTTTGTTGGCGTTGTTTTTAGAAGATGGCCAAACCCAAGGTGAGGCTTTAAGTCAGGCGTTTATCGAGCAAAATGCTCAGCAGATGGCACGCTTGTGCCACAGCCTGACCTCGGCGTGCGGCAGTTATGGTGCATTGCGCTGCCAGTATTTAAGTGAAAAGCTCGAACAGACTTGCAAGCAGGGTGATGCGGCATTGATAGCCGTGCAATATACGGCGTGGCAGGCGGCGCTGGATGAAACCTTATTGTGGGTTGCTAGTTATTTAAATGAGACGCGTTAGTAATTGTACGCAAAAAAATGGCCAACCCAAGCAGGTTGGCCGAACTTCAGCATAAGCTGAAGAGAGCACGGGATAAAAACAACTGGTTTATATATGAAATATTCATGCCAACTTGCCAAGGCCCGTGTTTATTGAGTATGACGCTTTTTTGATAGTGCAACGTCGTTGCGTAATGCAAAATAACCGCGTTTTAAGAGGCAATTTACTTTGGTGGTTGATTGGTAGCTGATTGCTTTGTGTATTTTAATGCTCAGCAAATGAGCAGGCCCTCATAATGATGAAGGCATTTATATTTATCTTGATCTAAAGCTAACTTTGTCTTTAAGGTGAGCATGTAACCTTGCTTAAATAAGCAGTATCAAAACTCCGAGTCTGAACCGCCTACGTTGCCCTCGTTAAATAAACAGGGCAATAAGGTGGCCAGACCGCTCAGCCAAGTGCTGTAAGGGTAGGGGGAGAAATGCCCCGGCCTCCCATATTGGAAAGGTGTTTTATGTTGGAATTAGAAGACGCGTTCGCGCGTAAGTTTCAGTATCTGCGATTATCGATAACAGATGTCTGTAACTTTAAGTGTCAATATTGCCTGCCTGACGGTTATCAACCCGAGGGCCGAAAGTCCTTTCTTACCGTGGCGGAAATCGCCCGCTTGACCCGAGCATTCGCCAGCATGGGCACCAGCAAGGTGCGCCTTACCGGCGGCGAGCCCTCACTGCGCAAAGATTTTACTCACATCATCGAAACCGTGGCCAACACCCGTGGCATTGCCAAGGTCGCCATGACCACTAACGGCTATCGCATGGCCAAGTTAGCTAATGAGTGGCGCCAAGCGGGCTTAACCGCTATTAACGTCAGTGTGGACAGCCTAGATCCGCGCATGTTTCACCAAATCACTGGGCAAAACCGATTTCATGAGGTGATGGCGGGCATAGATGCGGCCTTAACGGCGGGTTTTTCACAGGTAAAAGTAAACGCCGTGCTGATGCGCGGTCTTAATGACGGTGATTTAGGGCAATTCTTAGGCTGGATCAAACACAACTCTATTCAACTGCGCTTTATTGAATTAATGAAAACGGGGGAAATGGACGAGCTGTTTGATCGCCATCATGTGCGCGGTGCGCTGATTAAAACGCAGCTGCTTCGCTTGGGTTGGCAGCAAAAAATTCGCGCGCTTAACGATGGCCCCGCCGAGGTGTTTTATCACCCCGATTATCAAGGGGAAATCGGCCTGATTATGCCGTATGCCAAAGACTTTTGTGCCAGTTGTAATCGCTTGCGCGTATCTTCGCTGGGTAAGTTGCATTTGTGCTTATTTGGCGACTATGGCGTGGACTTGCGTGATTTATTGGCTGACGACCAACAAATTTCAGGCCTGCAACAGCGCCTACGTGAGGCATTAGTCGATAAAAAAGCGACCCACTTTTTACATGATGGCCACAGCGGTATGACGCCGAATTTGGCGTCGATTGGCGGGTAATCGTTTACCGCTTCCGCTAGTCGATTTGTGTTGCCGGATAGATTAAATGCCCTTGGCGCCTTAAGCGCGGCGCTATTTTTATAAAATAAGTGAGGATGTAATGAGTCATGCCGCCTTGGCGTTTGTGCCATTGAAGATTGCCGTGTTAACGGTGTCGGATACCCGAGATGAAAGTACCGACACTTCGGGTCAGTATTTAGTAAAGGCCATTACTGACGCCGGTCATCAGTTGGCCGATAAAGCCATTCTTAAAGACGATAAATATCAGCTGCGCGCCTTAGTTTCCCGTTGGATAGCCAGTAAAGAGGTGCAAGTAGTGCTGATTACCGGTGGCACCGGCTTTACCGGTCGCGACACTACGCCTGAAGCGATAGCGCCGTTATTCGATAGCCACATAGATGGCTTTGGTGAATTGTTTCGCCACCTCACCTATCAAGAGCTCGGCACCTCCACCGTGCAAAGCCGCGCCTTGGGCGGGCTTGCCAATCACACGGCGATTTTCTGTTTACCTGGCTCTACTGGCGCGTGCCGGACCGGCTGGATGGGTATCTTGGCCGAGCAGTTGGATGCCCGCCATAAACCCTGCAATTTTGTGCAGCATTTAGTGTGAGCGAGTCAACTATGAGCGAAAACACCACTCACTTAACACACATTAATGCCTCAGGTGAGGCCAATATGGTGGACGTGAGTGACAAGGCGGTGACGGTGCGTGAAGCGCGCGCCGAAGCTTGGGTATTGATGGCAAAGGAAACATTGGCGCTGATCGTTAATGGTCAGCACCATAAAGGGGATGTGTTTGCCACCGCACGCATTGCCGGTATTATGGCCGCCAAAAAAACTGCCGAGCTGATCCCGTTATGTCATCCGCTGGCGCTGTCTAAGGTAGAGGTACAACTCACCCCCAATGCAGAGCGCGGCGGCGTGCACATTCAAAGTTATTGTAAATTAGCCGGTCAAACCGGTGTGGAGATGGAAGCGCTTACCGCAGCTTCCATTGCCGCCTTAACCATCTACGACATGTGTAAGGCGGTGCAAAAAGACATGGTGATTGACGGCGTGCGTTTGCTAGAAAAGCGCGGCGGTAAGTCAGGAGATTTTAACGCATGAGTATTCAAGTGCTGTTTTTTGCAAAAATTCGCGAGCAAGTAGGCCAAGCGCAGCTCACCGTTGCGGAAAACTTTACGACTGTGGAGGCGCTGCGTCTGCATTTAACAGCTCAAGGCGAGCCATGGTGCAGCGCCTTGGCGGTGGATAAGCTGTTGGTGGGCGTTAATCACACCATAGTGCCGCTCACCACCGCCATTAAAGCCGGAGACGAAGTCGCCTTCTTCCCGCCCGTGACTGGGGGCTAACATGAGCCAGGTTCACGTTCAGATACAAACCGCAGACTTTGATATGGCCGCAGAATATGCGTCTTTAAGTGCCTCCTATCAAACCGGTGCGGTAGTCACCTTTGTCGGCAAGGTGCGCGAGATCAATGATGGCAATCAGGTGACCGGCTTAACGCTTGAGCATTATCCGAGCATGACCGAAAAAGCGCTGCAGGGCATAGTAGAACAAGCCCAAGCGCGATGGCCGTTATTAAGCTGCAAGGTGATCCACCGCGTGGGTGCGTTGGCATTAGGTGACCAAATCGTGTTGGTGGGTGTGGCAAGCCTGCACAGAGACGCGGCCTTCGCCGCATGCCAATTCATCATGGATTACTTAAAAACTCAGGCACCGTTTTGGAAAAAAGAGCAAACGGTTAATGGTGCCGTTTGGGTTGAAGCCAAAGACAGTGACACTCAAGCCGCTGGAAGTTGGGATTAAATAGCTTACGGCTTACGGCTTAAAGCTTATCGCTGCTCGAAAGGTCTTATTTAAAGGAATAATCATGCGTCGCACTTTGCTTAAATTGCCCCTGCTGGCTTTCGCTGTATTGTCTGGTTCTGTACTCGCCATAGATGCCAATAAAAAAGAAATCGTGATTGGCACTACCGTGGGCGACTTTGCCGACATGGTGACTGAATCGGTTAAGCCTTATTTAGAACAGCAAGGTTACAGCGTTAAGTTGGTGGAATTTACCGACTATGTGATCCCCAATATTGCCTTGGCCGAAGGTGCGATAGACGTGAACTGTTTTCAGCATCAGCCTTATCTTGAGAGTTTTATCAAAGACCGCCAGCTGGAATTAAGCCCTATCACGCAAGTGCCAACGGGTCCTATGGGGATTTATTCAGGTAAACTGCCAGCGCTCGAACAGGTGAAATCTGGCAGTAAGGTGGCCATTCCTAACGATCCTAGTAATCAGGCTCGTGCCTTGCTGATGCTGGCGGACTTGGGCTGGATCACCTTAAAGGCCGATATCGACCCCTTAAAAGCCAGTGAAATGGACATTGTCGACAATAACCAAGGCATTAAGTTAATCCTGCTGGAGGCGGCACAATTGCCCCGCGCACGACAAGACGTGGATTTTGTGGTGATCAATGGTAACTATGCGGTCTCCAGCGGCATTGCCTTTACCGAAGGCCTGTTTTTAGAGCGCAGTTATGACTTTATTAACTGGGTGGTGGTGCGCAGCGCCGATAAAGACGCGCCTTTCGTGCAAGATGTGATGGCCGCCTATAACTCGGATGCCTTTAAAGACTACGCGCTTAAGCGTTTCGAGGGCTATAAATACCCCGCATCTTGGCAGCTAACACCATGAGTACTGTCATGAATACGGGCATGGCTGCTGCTAAAGAGTGGCAGTTTGCACGCCACGGCCGCCAATTAGCAGTGATGGAATGGGGGCCAGCTGATGGCGAGCCCATCATCGCGCTTCACGGTTGGTTGGATAATGCCGCCAGCTTTAGCTTGTTGGCTCAGCTGTTGGCCGCATTGAAGCCAGAGCTGCGTATTATCGCCTTAGACTTTGCCGGTCATGGCCTTTCCGATCACTTGGGCGGCGGCCAGAGTTACTACAGTTGGGATCACGTAGCGGATGTTTACGCCTTGCTAGCGGAGCTTAAACTCAAGAAAGTGGCACTGCTCGGTCACTCACTAGGGGCGGGCGTGGCGACCTTATTAGCGGCTGCTTTTCCTGAACGTATCAGCCAGTTATTTTTAATTGATGGCTTAGTGCCGTTAACGTATCCGGTAGCAGAATTACCGCAATTGATGGCCAAAGCGGTGCGCCGTAGTGTTCGCTTAAGTGCTCGCTTGAGTAACCCTAGCCTCAAACCATACGCCAGCTTTGAACAAGCGGTAGCGGCACGGATGAACAGCCGTTGGCCGGTAAGTGAGAGTGCGGCCATCGCGTTATTAAACCGCGGTTTGCAGCAGACTGAACAAGGTTGGGTATGGCGTTCAGATATGGCGCTCACGCAACCGTCTGTAGTGCGTCTATGTGAAGCGCAATTGGTGGCCGTCGTGCAGCAATTGCGCATGCCCGTGTTATTAGTGATGGTCGAGGGGGGGGAAGAATTGGCGCTTCTTGAACCTTTGCTAGATGAAGTGCCTGACTTAACCTTGTATACCTTAGTGGGCAGCCATCATCTGCATTTAGAAGATAAGCCTGCTCGGTTAATTAGCAGCTGGATAAACGCGCGGTTAACGGCAAGGGTGAAGAGTTAATTGTTAAATCTGCAGGAAGAAATAGCGCTAAAACGGCAGTGAGTCTTGCGGGGGGGTGGGCTGCTCCTCCAAGGACAATTCAAGTTGTTTTTTACGTACCGCAGCCAAAACCCGGCGCTTGCGATCTTGGCAAAGGCGGATCACTTCACGCTTTTGACCACTGCTGAATTTTAGCCAGTCAAAGCGTTCTTCTCGGCTGCGAAAACACCCCTTACAATAACCCCTATTATTCACCTGACACACGCCAATGCAGGGGCTGGTTACGTCGAAAAATTCCAGCTGTTCCATCTCGTTCCCTCCGCGCCGTCATTACTCCAAGCAGTAAGTTAAAGCATGCATAAATTAACAAGTCTAGATTTAATTGAGCACATTTTAATCGCACCAGCAAGACTCAAGCTTCGCGTTTTTGAACAGTATCACGCAGGCTAGGTGTTATGGATGGCAGCTAAGCCTTCGCCATGGCTGAATATGACCGTGCATGGCACAGGATCTGAGCAAATTATATTTTTAGACAGGTCAACAATTTATTAGACAGGTAACAATAGCCTTAAATGAGCCATATCCTGTTAAGGCGGCTGCTTTGTGCGCGCGCTGCGCTATAATGGCTGCTTTCAGGTATGCTCACAGAGGCAAAGATGTTCATCGGGGTTCCACGAGAAATTAAAAATCACGAATATCGGGTGGGGTTAACGCCCGGTGGCGTAAAAGAATTGGTGCTCGATGGCCATCAAGTATTAGTGGAGTGCGGGGCCGGTGCCGGCATTGGTTTGGCGGATGCCGATTATGCGGCGGCGGGTGCTGAGTTGGTGGCGGACGCTCGAGACATTTATGCGCGCTGCGAATTAATCATCAAGGTGAAAGAGCCCCAAGCTCATGAATGTGCCCAACTAAAGACCGGCCAAGTTATCTTTACTTATTTGCACTTGGCGCCGGATCTTGCACAAACCCAAGGCTTGTTGGCCTCCGGGTGCACAGCCATTGCCTATGAAACGGTGACCGATCATAAAGGCGGTTTGCCCTTGCTGGCGCCCATGAGCGAAGTGGCGGGGCGTATGGCCATTCAAGCAGGTGCCCATTGTTTAGAAAAAGCCCAAGGCGGGCGGGGTGTCTTGTTGGGTGGGGTACCAGGAGTATCGCCAGCACGAGTTTTGGTGCTGGGTGGTGGTGTGGTGGGCGTGAACGCGGCGCGCATGGCCATTGGCTTAGGGGCGGATGTGACCTTAGTGGATACCTCCTTAACACGTTTAAAAGAGTTAGACGCGCTCTATGGCCCAGGCCTTAAAACCTTGTATTCGACAGTGGATAACATAGAGCGAGAATTAGTGCGCAGTGAGTTGGTGATTGGTGCTGTCTTGATTGCAGGCGCGGCAGCGCCCAAGTTAATCACCAAAGCACAATTGGCGCTGATGCCCAAAGGCGCAGTGTTGGTTGATGTGGCCATCGACCAAGGCGGTTGTTTTGAAACGAGCCGCGTCACCACCCATGAAGATCCCACTTATGAAGTAGACGGCGTAGTGCATTATTGTGTGGCTAATATGCCGGGTGCCGTGGCCTATACCTCCACCTTTGCCTTGATTAACACCACTTTGCCTTACGTGAAAGCCTTAGCGAATCTTGGCTGGAA
>JAHLFI010000003.1 GCA_018883865.1 Candidatus Oceanisphaera merdipullorum | reverse complement strand
GGGTTTACGGCGAGTCGGAGGAGCGGTGCGCTTTGCCTGATATCGCCATTAAGTACAACAAAAAGACGTGACTAAGAGACAAGCCTTAGGCTGCCAGCGATCAGTTAGAGACCTACATCCCATCACGAATTTTAGATAACCGCTGCGTTAAGTGGCGCACTTTTACAGGACAAACAAGATGACCATGATAGGAACGCCGCTGTCAAAAACGGCAAAACGAGTATTAATGTGTGGCGGCGGTGAGCTGGGCAAAGAGGTCGTTATCGAGCTGCAACGCTTAGGCGTAGAAGTGATAGTGGTGGATCGCTACGCCAACTCGCCCGCCATGCAAGTGGCACACCGTAGCCACGTGATTTCTATGCTCGATGGCGCAGCACTTAGAGCCGTGATTGAACTGGAGCAGCCGCATTTTATCGTGCCTGAAATTGAAGCCATCGCCACCGACACTTTGGTTGAGTTGGAGAAAGAAGGCTTTACCGTGATCCCCACGGCGCGCGCCACCCAACTGACCATGAACCGCGAAGGCATTCGCAGCCTAGCCGCACAAGAGTTAGGCTTGGCGACGTCACCGTATCGCTTTGCCGGCACACTCGAAGAGTTTAAAGCCGCCATTGCCGAGATTGGCATGCCTTGTGTAGTGAAACCCATCATGAGCTCATCGGGTAAAGGCCAAAGCACGGTGCATAATGAGGACGAGATCGAGACGGCTTGGGCTTATGCCCAAGAAGGTGGCCGTGCCGGTGGCGGGCGCGTCATCATCGAAGGTTTCGTGGAATTTGATTATGAGATCACCTTGCTCACCGTGCGCCACGCCAACGGCACCAGCTTCTGTGAGCCCATCGGCCATCTGCAAGAAGAAGGCGACTATCGTACGTCTTGGCAGCCTCAAGCCATGAGTGACGCCGCCCTTAAGGCTGCGCAAAATATGGCTGAGCAAGTGACCCAAGCCTTAGGTGGATTAGGGGTGTTTGGCGTTGAGCTGTTTATTCGTGGTGATGAAGTGCTGTTTAGCGAAGTGTCGCCGCGCCCTCACGACACCGGCTTAGTGACACTGATTTCGCAAAACTTGTCGGAATTCGCACTGCATGCTCGCGCCATTTTAGGTTTGCCCATTCCGCTTATTCGCCAATACGGACCCGCGGCCTCGGCGGTGATCTTGCCCAGCGGCAAGTCCACTCAAACCAGTTTTAGCGGCCTTGAGCTGGCCTTAGCTGAGCCCGATACCGAGCTGCGCTTATTCGGTAAGCCGGAAATAGACGGCCGCCGCCGCATGGGTGTGGCCCTAGCGCTGGCCGATACTATCGATGCCGCCAAAGCCAAAGCCAGCCGCAGTGCGGCGCAAGTGAAAGTGGCGTTTTAAGCCCGTCTTTGTTTAGTTCTGCTGTATAAAAAAGTGCCCTTAGGCACTTTTTTTATGCCTGTTGCACCGCCACCGATTGGCGCAGCGGTTGCTTCCAGCGCTCAGATAACAAGACGCCAAACAAGGTGAGGCCGCCGCCCAGCAAGTGATAGCCGGCCAAGGCTTCATCTAAGACGAGGGCGGCAATCAGCGCCGTTAAAATGGGGATCAGATTAAAGAAGATGGCGGTGCGGCTCGGCCCTAAATGCTTGATGCCGAGCATCCAAGTTAGCGGCGCGGCAATAGAGGCAAACACGCAGGCATAGAGCACTAGCGGCACGTTAGCGGCGTTTAAGCCAGCGCGGGGCGAGAGCAAAAACAGCGGCAGCAATATAACTACTGCCACCATCACTTGGGCATATAACAGCTGCATGGCCGGCAACGGAATTTGCCACTTTTTTAACAGCGTGCTGTACAGCGCATAAGCCAGCGTGGCCACCAACATCATGACATCACCGCGATTAATGCCTTCTTGAATTAAGTTGGCCAAGTTGCCGGCAGACATTACCCATAGTACGCCCACAAAGGAAAGTATCGCTCCAACCAAGGCGCCCTTAGTCAGGTGTTGGCCCAGCATGAATACTGACATCACCAAAGACATCATGGGCAGTAATGACAGCACTATGCCCATGTTGGTGGCCGAGGTGCTGGGCGCGGCAAAGTACGCCAGGCTTTGATACACCGCCATGCCGAGCAAACTCAGCACCACAATTTTGCCGCCATATTGTTTCAGCACCGGCCTTGCTTGGAGGGTAGAGCGCAATAAGAAAGGCGTAAGCAAGATGCAGGCAAACAGCCAGCGATAAAAGCCCACCTCAGCGGGGAAAATCGCGCCTACCGTTAACTTATTGACCACAGTATTACCGGCCCAAAATAACACCGCTAATAAGGGGAATGCGTAATACATGGTCGCTCGCCTTTAAATCATCGAATAAGTGGCTATTATCCTCTGTCTGTAATTAAGGTTATACTGATTTTCAGCCAATGCAGCACGCGCATCAGACAACTTAAGTCGGTAAATCGCCCTGCAAAAGTCGGCAAATAGCCTGCAACCTACCTGCGTCCAGTAATAAGGCCTGCCATTATGGCTAATAAAACCTACATTCAGATCCCTAAGTTAAGTGAGCTGCCGGAGCGGGTTTATTTTCGGTATGACGAATTTGGCGCCGATACCCACGGCGCGGCTCATCAGCACCAATGGGGGCAACTTAACTACACGGCGCGCGGCGTGATGCAGCTCGACATTGCCGGTCGGCCTTTTATGTCGCCGCCCAACTACGCGGTCTGGATCCCACCGCACCAAGAGCACAGCTGCTATAACCGCGAATCTGTGTTGTATCGTTCTGTGTATATCGCCTTAAGTGAATGTACGAGTCTGCCCAAGCACCCCTGTGCCTTGGCCATGAGCCCGATTTTAAAAGCCATTTTAAATGACTTTGCCGAGCGAGATGTCACCACGCCCCATTGCCCTGCCGATCTGAATTTAGCGCAAGTGTTACTCGATCAATTACGCCTAGCTCCGCGTGAGGACGACTATTTGCCCTATGGCCAGAGCGAGCAGGTGAATCGGGTATTGGATCTGCTTAGCCAAGAGCCGAGCAATAATCTCGCCTTGTGTGACTGGGCCAAGCTGGTGTTTGTCAGCGAGCGCACTTTGGCGCGGCGCTTTATCCAAGAGTTAGGCCTGAGCTTTGGCGAATGGCGCCAACGGCTGCGTTTTTTAACCGCCATAGAGGCGCTTGAGCAGGGGCGAGCCATTAAAGAGATAGCGCTCGATATGGGATACAGTAACAGCTCGGCGTTTATTACTATGTTTTCTCGCCATGCTGGCTGCACGCCGGAACAATATCGTCGCCAGCAAGATGTGTAATTACCGCCGCCATTTATCGTAAGGATTTGAGTTAATGTCACGCACTATCTATGTATTACGCCACGGCCAGACCCAATTTAATGCCGAACAACGCCTGCAAGGTCATTGCAATTCAGATCTCACGCCGCTTGGTTTAGCCCAAGCCACTGCCATGGCCAATACCTTGGCTGAAATATTAGATAAGCCCACCGACTGGGCGCTGTATTGCAGCCCGTTAGGCCGCGCCCAACAAACCGCGCAGATTATTCGCGAGCGACTGCAATTATCCGCCGTAGACATGCAGCTGGATGAGCGGTTAATGGAGGTGGGCTTAGGTGAATGGGAACAGCAAAGAGCGCCGGATCTGCAAGCGCAGTATCCGCAGATTTCTCAACAGGTTTTAAGTTGGTATCTCAAGGCCCCGGGTGCCGAAACTCTAGCTCATGCCCAGCAACGATTAGCCAGCTGGCTGCACGATCCTGCACTGCCTAAGCAGGTATTGGTGGTGGGCCATGGTTTATCGGGCGCCTTATTGCGTGGCATATATGCAGGCTTAGATGAGCAGGCGGTGTGGCAGCAAGAAATCCCGCAAGATGCCTTCTTTAAATTACAAGGGGGCCAGATAACACGCATCGCTTGTGGCTAATAAAGTTCATACTCACGCCACCAAGTCGGCAATAAAGCTTGGATCTCTGTGTGAGTAAACCTGTCGTCTATTAGCTCAATAACCCCCGTATCGTCAGGGGTGCGGATCAAACGGCCCGCCGCTTGGATCACTTTACGTAACCCCGGATATAAATAGGTGTAGGCATAACTTTGCTTAGCGCCAAAACGGGCGGCTAAACGCTGCGCCAATTGTTGGTGATAATCATCGAAGGGCGGTAAACCAAGCGTGGCGATAAATACCCCCACCAAAGCGTCACCCGGTAAGTCGATACCTTCAGAAAAAGCCCCGCCTAATACCGCAAACCCTACCAAGCCCCGTTCGTTGCGAAAACGCGCAATAAACGCCAGTCGCTCGGCTTCGCTCATGCCGCTTGTTTGCGTGACCGTAAAAATATGCGGATGCTGCTTGGCAAAATAATCCTGCAACTGCTTGAGGTAGGCAAAGCTGCTTAAATACACCAAGTAATTTCCCGATCGAGCCTGATACTGCTCGGCAATGCGTTGGCTAATGGCGGGCAAAGATCGGGCGCGATCGTTAAAGCGCGTGCTCACCTTAAGCACATTTAATTGCAACTGCTGAGGCGAGAAAGGGCTGGCAATGGTTTGGCCACAGGTAGCGTCGGGTAACCCCAGCAAGTCGTGATAATAACGGGCGGGACTTAAGGTGGCGGAAAATAATATTGCCGCTTCGGCATGCTGAAAGCGCGGCGCTAAAAAATCGGCCGGAATTAAATTTTGTAGCGCAAGGCTGGCCGTTTGCCGCGCTAGCTTGCGGTTAGTTTTGGCTGAGGTGCGCACTGTTAGGGTACATAAGGAATGTTCGCCAAATTGCTCGGCCAGTTTTAAGAAGGCGGCGCTATCAAATAACACCGCCTGCAGCTCGGGATCGGCCGCAAACTCAGTGAGATAGTCGCCGATTTCGCTTATTAAACGCTGCAAGGCGGTGGTTAGCTCTGTGGGTACTGTGGTCAGAATATAGCGCTCAGGCTCTGCGCCGGTTTGAGCGGTTGCCGCTGCTGGTTGGTGTGCCGTGATCAAACGTCGCCAAGCTCGCTGCAGGGCGGTAAACGTTTTTTTTAAGCTGGCCGGTGCCGCTTTAGCGGCGCCACTAAATTGCCCTTGATTGAGCTCGGCGGAATACATACTGCGTGCGCGGTCGATCAGGTTGTGGGCTTCATCGATTAATGGCACAGAGCGCCATTCATTTTGTTGGCTTAAGCCAAATAGCAGCGCTTGTTGATCAAAATAATGACTCACATCGCCCACTATTACATCTGACCAGCGCGCCATTTCTTGGGCTAAATAATAAGGGCACAACTCATGCTTGGCGGCTATCTCATTAATGCTGGCCTGGTCTAACCAATAACGATTAGCCGCCGCTTGACGCGCCGCGGGTAGCCGGTCAAAAAAGCCATTCGCGAGTGGCAAGAATCCCCATGACAAGCTAAATCCGCATGTAAACAGGCTTTATCGCGGGCGGTCAGCTC
>JAHLFI010000116.1 GCA_018883865.1 Candidatus Oceanisphaera merdipullorum | reverse complement strand
CCTAATTGAAACCAGTGCTTAACCGGCACATCGCGCTTGGCGATGGCGAAATAACTGGCCAGTCGTGCCTCACTGGCCAATAGATCGTAATGGTGGGGGTCCAGCTGACCGGAGTCGAGATTGTGGCCAATAAAAAAGGTACTGGTTTCTTGGTCATAAAGCGGATGAAACGCCATACCAAAGGCGCGCGCCTCGGCACGGGTCGCGCACGCCATAAAACTGTCGTGCAACTCCCGACAAGCTGCCTCCCCCCGTGTCAATGCGAGTGCCATCTTGCCCAGCCAATCTTGGCCGTTCGCATCCGCTTTATCTTGGCTGGTAGCATCCACTTTATCTTGGTTAGTGGCATAGCTACCCTTTAAGCCCTGAGCGTAAAGCGCGGCTAACTGCGAAAGCACGCGCCTTGCCTGTTCAATCCGTGAAGGGATCTCTGCCAGAGAGGTATCTGGGTCCGGCAGCGCTTCACGTAAGGCGCAGATGCCAGCCTCTAAATCCGCGCCGCGCCCCCCGTTAATATCCGTGGGCAGGGCATCCATAAGCGCATGCCAAGGTGACAATGCATCCAGATCTCGGCTCATGGTCATGAGTTGGTGATCACAGCGCTTAAGCCACAGATGTATTTCATGGGCATCCCCTTCAATACCCGTCTCCAAAACCTGAGCGATGCGTATTTTAAGCGACTGCCAATCAGCGGAAGCCAGCTGCGCCAGCGCCGCGTGCCACAAGGGTGAATTAGCGCGAATACTGGGCAAGCGTTCGATAATGGCGGTGAGTTGCGCATTAATGGGCTCGCGATCGATGGCAGACAACACGCTGAGCGCTGCTAGCAGCAAATAGAGCGCGTCCTCGAGGCCATCCCAACGTACCTCCGACAACACGGCGTGGTTGGCGGCCTCGCGACAACCGGCGCTTAAGGTCAGCAGGCTGACCGCCAAATTACCGCTGTCGACCGTAGATATATAGCGCGGCGCCAGCGACTCAAGCGTGCGGGTATCAAACCAATTGAGCGTATGGCCGTCATGCGTCTCTAGCCGGTCGAGCGAGTCCAAGGCGGCCCCAATACGTGCGGCCAAGTCGCGCCGACCGATATGGCCCAAATCCCACGCAGTCAACGCCGCCAGAAACAACATGCCGACGTTGGTTGGGGAGGAACGATGGGCCGTTTCCTCGTGCGGGGGCGCTTGATAGTTATCGGCGGGCAGCCAATTGTTGTCGGGACCGGCGAAGGTTTCAAAGTACAACCAAGTACGGCGCGCCACTAACCGCAGATACCGCCTGTCCTCTTCACTCAACACGTCAGAAACCGCTTGCCGCTCACGACTGATCAGCCAAGCGACCTGAGGTGAGATAAACCACAGCAACAACAAGGGCGCCGCACCCACTAAGGCGCTAGGATTAAGGCCGCCAAGGAGCAGGAATACGCCAAGCGAAAATAAGGGCGCAAACGCCATCTCACGCCAAGTGCCGTACCAGGTTTGTGATACCTCACTCCCACTGTGCGCCGCCGAGGTCCATTCCAGCAAATGACGGTGCGAAACATGCATCCGCCACAGCGCACATATAATGCCCTCGCAAGCGATAGCGGCTTCGTGGGCGAGAAAAATAACCGACAAAAACCAGCGGCCCGCATGCTCGGCCAGCGGATGCAGCAGGCTAAATGTAGTGTTGGGTTTGCGTACCTGCGCCAACCGCGTTATCAGGTCAATAAACAAATAAGCCGCCGGCGCGCCCACGGCCAGCGCGGTCCAGATCAAGGCATGCCCCGGCAGAAAAAGCCAGCCGATGGTAGCCAGCAGCACCAACATGGGCGCCACTAAACTGCGGCGCAAGTTATCCAAGACCTTCCAACGGTCGAGGGCCGAAAACCGGCTGGCCACGCGTTGTTCACTAAGATCCGCCACAGTGCACGACTCGGCTCGGCATGGCACCAGTCCACCCAACCAAGGGGTGAGCTGCCAATCGCCGCGGATCCAGCGCAAAGCACGCCGCGCATAAGACAGATAATTGCTAGGAAAATCTTCATAAAAGACAATGTCACTGGCCAGCGCGGCGCGCCCGTGCAAGCCCTCAAATAAGTCGTGGCTGAGGATGGCGTTTTCTGGCACTCGCCCGTGCAGACATTGATGAAAGGCCGCCACGTCAAACGCGCCCTTTCCGGTAAATATCCCCTCACCAAACAGATCCTGATACACATCCGACACAGCGCGGCTGTAGATATCGATGGCGGTATCACCCGAATAAAGACGGGTAAAAAGCGAGCGCAAGCCAGCCTCGGGCGAGATCTCGACTCTGGGCTGAATAAAGGTGTAACCGCAGACCGGCCGACACGTGAACGCATCAAACGCCACCCGATTCAGCGGGTGAGCCAGCGTGCCGATGAGCCGGTTAATGTTATTGGCCGGCGCGCGGGTATCTGCATCAAGCGTCACCACAAAGTGAGCCTGGCACAGACGGTCGATATTTCCTTCGCGCAGCCCAAACACCGCGGGCTCATGGCCAAGAATAAAGCCTACCAGCTCTTCGAGTTTGCCACGCTTACGCTCCCAGCCCATCCAGCGGCCTTGTGCCTCATTCCAATGGCGCCGGCGATGCAGCAGCGCAAACGGCGCCTGCTCGACGTACCGCGTATTAAGGCGTTGTACACCAGCCACCAGTGCCGCTTCAATTGCCGCGTCTTCTGGCAACTGCTCGAGATCGGCGTCGGCCAGATCGCTCAGCAACGTCATGCACACCCGTGGGTCTGGGTTTGACAACCAGTGCATCTCCAATCGTTCAATTAAGGGCGCCACCTCACTTGAGTGGCGCAAAATAATCGGCATCACCACCGCCGTTTCCCAGCCCGGTTGTAAGCCCTTTTCAACATCAAGCTTGGGCAACACTCTGGGCGACACGGTGCGACTCACCAACCAATGGGTGAAGGTCACCCCTATGATCAAGGCGGGCGACAGCGACAGCGCCAATGCCGCACTCCACTCCAGCACGGTCGCCTCTAGCCCCGTCAGCAAGAGCGTCGGCACCAAGAGGGCCAACAATGTAAAGACGGCCAAGGCGGCGGCATAGCTGCGGCCCGGGTGCGCCATCAATAATCGGCGACAGCGCAGTCCTAGGCTTGGCCGAAAGCCAAGTTGGCGCTCCAGTTGAGCTCGCCCCTCCGCCACCAGCCAATAACCCACATGGCCGACGCGACGCGCAGGCGCATGCTCGTTAGCCAAGGCCACCGCAGCCGCAGCCACTTCCCATTCAAGAACGGGGGCCCGCTCGGCTATATCTTCAATGGCGTGGCGATACCGGTCACGAGTATCAAAATCCATGGCCGCATACACACTGGACGGATCTCCACGCAATAGCGCCTCTACTTGGCTCACCTGCTCAAAAAAGCGCGGCCATGCAATATTAGACACCGCGACTAAAGCCGAAATAGCCCGAGACAAACGTTCGGTGGGCTCCAGCGCCGGATGCAACGCAGATCGGGGCATCAACGCTATGGGTGCGTCCAGTTCGGGTAACAGTTGTGAAAATGACTGTACTAGCTCTTCGAGACAGGCGAGACGCAACATCGCCGGAAACGCCCACAGCTCGGCCATGGTCAGCGGCCCCTCACTCTGATACGCGTTAACAAAGGCCACCGCACTCCCAAGGTCGACCTCCAGTTGCGTGACACCCAGCATGCCGCGGGCCAGCGCCAGCGGTCGCGGCACGCCTTGGTACTGCGCCTCGGCCAGGCGCGGTAAACGTCGGTAAAAAGCCTCAGGCATATCTTCACGCACTTGGCGCACCGCTCGGCGTAACTGAAATTCGTTGTCGAGCAACCATTCCGCCGCCTTGGCTAAATGAGGCGATGGCGTCACGCAATGGCGATGTACCCGCTCCAACCAAGGCAGCAGCGTATTAAGGTGTTGCCAAATCGGGGCCGGTTTAGGCCGTCCCGCCGTGATGTGGTGCTCGCCCCGCAACGCGGCCGCTTCTTGTGCATAGACGCTTGTGGGGGTGGAAGTGATGGCGGAAGCCGGTGAGCGCTCAGTCTGTTTCATCGCATCCCCAGCCCAGGTAATCTCATGTCCATAGCGTGGCATTGAGTGCCGTGGAATTTGGCCAAATTTGGCTGATGTTGACGCACTAGCAGCACCGGAATAGAGAGGCGGTTAATCAGATAATCCGCCACACTCCCCACTGTCATGTCGGCATGGCCACTCTTGCCTGCGGCAGACAGCACCACTAAATCAGCCTGCTCTTCGGTAGTAGCCAGCACCAGCGCACGCCGCGCATCGCCACTGGGCAATAAACGCCGCCGAGTGGCCGGTCGTTCGGGCAGCCGAGCCCCAAGATCGTCTAAGTAGGCGCGCGCTGCACTTTCATTGTGCCGATACAATTGCTCGCGCAAGGCAATGGCCTTGGCGTTAAGCAGGTCAATTTCGATGAGATCGATTTTAGGCGCGGCATGGATCAGCACCACTTCCGCTTTGTGAGCCATGGCAATACTCAACCCCAGCGGCAGGGGGCACTCGGAACGGCAAGCACCATCAAGTGGGATCAGCAGCTTGTGATAGTGGATTGCGCTGTGATTGGCCGCCAGCACAGGCACTAACATCACAGAAGCATTCGCGCTCTGCGCCACTCCCCTCGCCGTATTCCCTAAGCCCATGCTCAAGCCGTCACTTTCGCCGCCGCGCCCCAGCACAATCACATCCGCCCCGTGCTCATTAGCCCAAGCACTAATGCGCTCGGCAGGTTTGCCTGCCACTATCACGACCTCGGCGTGCACCCCGTCAAAGCGCGACAAACAGGCATTCAGATACTCAATGCTGTCATAGTGGCGCAGCGTCCACTCGACGGGATCCATCTGCTCCTGCGTGCTCGTCACCTTAAGCACATGAATTACCGTCATGCGCGCTCCTAAGGCCTTGGCCACTGCAGCCGCATGGCTCAATACGGCGTCAGCAAAGGGATCGCCATTAACACACGCCAGCACATGGCGCACACTTGGCCGCGCGGTGGGCACACCACAGCTTTGCGCCTTTGCTGTTGCCGATGAAAGTTCAGGCTGAGACATCTTGTTCTACCTCCATGTAGAAAATAACCGTTCTCTCAGCCTAGTAGAACACTTTGATTTTTATAAAATAATTCGCATCCCGAGCGAGAGGGATAATATACCTAGCTGAATATCATCACTCTAAAACCGCGTTCTTCACGCCAAATGGAATATGCACAGACGGCGCCACCGAACTGGTTGAGTCCAAATGGCGCGCTTGATCATCGAAGAAAATATGCGGTTTAAGAATGCCTAACACGAGACTTTTATCCACGCCTCCCAAAAAGAAAGCATCATTGGTCATCACGCCCCAGTCTTTTAGGGTATTGAGCGCACGCTCGTGTGAAGGCGCATTACGGGCCGTCACAATGGATACTCTAAGTCGGTTTTTATAATCAGGTTCGATGTGTTTCTTTTGCTCTTCAAGCCGTTGAATCGCCGAGATCTTCACCAAAAACTCTTTCAGCGGCCCAGGATTATGGGGCTGTAATACGTTTTTAGTTTCATGGTCATGAAACTGGTACACATCATTGGTATTGTGCATCACGGTTTCTGACTCATCGTCGGCCAGCAC
The DNA here is from genome assembly GCA_018883865.1 of Candidatus Oceanisphaera merdipullorum. Taxonomy (GTDB): domain Bacteria; phylum Pseudomonadota; class Gammaproteobacteria; order Enterobacterales; family Aeromonadaceae; genus Oceanimonas; species Oceanimonas merdipullorum. The sequence continues at coordinate 2,359 of JAHLFI010000116.1, read as the reverse complement.
CCCATCAAAGTCGAAAGCAATACGCAGATCATCGCCTTCTTCATCGACCATTCTTGACTGCATCACATGCCCCGCCGGATAGCCCATGCCAATCGCTTTTCTTACATCACTCGCATTGGCCGATAAGAACAAAGAAATATTTAGGGCCGGAATATATTCATAAGGCGACTTTCCTTGCATGAAGATAGCGCGAGAGATCGGCAGTTGATAATGCTCGATTGACTTCATCACCCGCAAACCCGTATCGGGATCATTACTTGAGAGTAACACCACTTCCACCAGCGGATCTTCTTGATCAAAACTCAAGTGATTAAGCGACAATAAGCGCTTAATAAAAGAAAATGAGACCCCTTTTTGCAGCGGGCTATCTATATTAGCGGCTTGATAAGCGCGGTATTTTTCTTCGCCTTGGGTACGAAATACTTTATCCGACTCAGTCAAATCAAACATAGCGCTTGAAGCAACACCGATCACTAATCTGTTACCTAAATCGTAAGCCATAATAATTACTCCAGCTTTATAAATATAAATAAAAATAAAAAAACTAGCTATAATGACCCTACACTGAACTTCTTAATTTTTAATAGCTTATAACTCACCACTTAGGGTTAGCTTATATATTTAAAAAATAACAATGAACGCCGTTTATTTTTCATATCCTAACGGCTCATATAATGCGTGTGTATCAAAATTATCCGCTGTGGTTACCAGATTGTTTGGCTTGGGTGTCGGCGGAAAAGCTCTTTGCGGCTGTCATGTGGCGCTTTGCAAAACAAAACGGCGAGCGTTCGGTGCCACATACACATCATTCAAGCTCCAGAGCCGCTTGGCCGACACAGAAAATAAGGTAGGGGTAGACTGCACTTAGCAGGAGAAATGATTAGTATCTATTTGTATCTATTAACAGCTCTTAGGCCATACTAAGACCGTCACGCTAAAATTTGACTGCTCAGGCAGAGTTCGATGCGTATCACTGCCATTCAACTGGCTTATTTGGCTTTAGGTTATAAAGGAACAGATCATGAGCAAAGGACAAGACAGTAAAAAAGACGTCAAGAAAAAACCGCTATTAACAGCCAAAGAGAAGAAAGCGCAAAAAGAAGCTAAAAAGAATAAATAGCTTTAAAAATCAATAATTAAAACGAGCGCCTTGGCAAGCTAGGCGCTCGCAAAATACTCTATAACGTAATCTTAGTACCCAGCAGTGTTAGAAAACCCGCCAACCATGCTGGGTGCGCCGGCCAAGCTGGTGCCGTAACCAAGTTACCTTCAAGGTGCACATCGGTCACATCCAGCTCCACATAACGCCCACCTGCCATTTCTACGTCAGGGCCACAAGCGGGGTAAGCTGCACATTCCCGCCCGTTTAAAACACCTGCCGCCGCTAATAACTGGGGACCATGGCACACAGCCGCAATGGGCTTTTTCGCCTCATCAAACGCTTGCACCAACTCCAACACGGTCACATTCAAACGCAAGTATTCCGGCGAGCGCCCGCCCGGTACCACCAAGGCGTCATAATCCGCGGCGTTAACATCTGCAAAGTCGAAGTTCAGCACAAAATTGTGGCCAGGCTTCTCGCTGTAGGTTTGATCACCTTCAAAATCGTGGATCGCCGTGCGCACAAAGTCGCCCGCTTTCTTACCAGGACACACAGCGTGTACCGTATGGCCGACCATCTGTAACGCTTGAAAAGGCACCATCACTTCATAATCTTCAACGTAGTCACCTACCAACATCAAAATATTTTTAGCAGCCATCAGATGTTCCTTGTGTAATACATAAAAATTGAAATTAGGATAGTGAAGTACAACACTCAATCACCTATAGAGCAAGTCGTACTCGACCAAATATAACATCACAAAAAATACAATGAATACTTAACATAAAGCGATAGCATAGCCATATGAATTTTTAATGAACAAAGCTAGATATCAATTAAACATTATTAATAATAAAGACATTAAAAATTTAATTGCAGATAAAAAAAGAGCCTAGATAGTCTAGGCTCTTTAGTAAGGCGTCTTAAAAATAGCTTAGCTATAAAAAGCTTCAACCGTGCCCTTCACCGTGATCAGCAACGGTTGGCCGCGGCGATCCAACGCTTTAGGTGAAGAAATTTTTACCCAGCCTTCACTGATACAATACTCATCCACGTCGAAACGCTCTTTGCCGTTGAGACGAATACCAATGTTATGTTCAAAAATTTCTGCCACATGGTGTGGGCTTCGAGGGTTAGTCGACAGGCGATCCGGCAACTCTGGTAGCGATTTTGTATCGTTCATGATTGACCTAGCATATAGAGATAGAAAGTGCGCCATTGTAGACAAAATGATCCCAACCCTCAACAGCTGCACTG
>JAHLFI010000115.1 GCA_018883865.1 Candidatus Oceanisphaera merdipullorum | reverse complement strand
TGGGGGTTGTGATTGGCCGGCGTCATTCGGCCAACACCGACATGAGCTTTGTTAATCTGGCCAATGTGCAGGTATTTTGCCCAGCCTTAGTATTTTCGGCGCTTATTGAGCACCCAGTGGCCTTGGGTGACAGCTGGCTGCTTATCGTTGCGGGCCTGTTGCTGATAGTGGTGCCTGGGGGCGTCTTATATGGTCTGAAATTTAAGGGGCTAGAGCGGCGCACCTTAGCTATGGGGGGCATGTTTCGCAATACAGGTAACATTGGTATTCCATTAATGATGCTGGCCTATGGCAAAGAGCAAATGGGCGCCATCATCATTTTATTTGTGTTGTCGAACCTAGTGCACTTTTCATTAGGGCTGTTTATGTTGTCGCACGCGGCAGGGCGCTGGCAGTGGCTAAAAAATCCTTTGGTGTGGGCGGCCTTGTTAGGCTTGGTATTGTCAGATCATCAGGCCGTGTTGCCCGATTTTTTGATAACCAGTAGCCATTTATTAGGCCAAATCTCGGTGCCGCTAATGTTATTCGCATTAGGGGTGAGATTGTCTCAAGGCGAGATTAGCGAGTTAGGCTTGGCGCTGCGCGTTAATCTCACCTATTTAGTGGTAGGAGCGTTAAGCTTTTTAGCGGTGGCAACTTGGCTACCGCTGAGCCGCGACTGGTTACAGCTATTAGCCTTGTCCGTAATGTTGCCGCCGGCGGTGTTAAATTATTTGTTGTGCGAGCAATACCATTGCCAGCCCAATAAAATGGCCAGTATCGTACTCTTGGGTAATTTAATGTCGGTGATAAGCATTCCTGTGGTGATTTATCTGACCTTGACCTTTCTCTAAGTTTTTATATCAAGTTGTTAAGAATGTGCAGCACAGAATATTGGCTCTCATTACATTCACACTGCTTAAATTAAATCGGTTTACGTGTTGCGCTTAATCAAACATACCCTCGATATATGACTCGCCCCTAAAATTTCATTTTTAGTTTAACGGCTTGTTTGTAAAACGCTTTTAACTGTCTATACTGGTTTCCTTTATTGATTACGTACGGTAAAAATGGAACTTCTACCCAGATGGTTAAAACCCGCTCGCGTCGCCTCTGCCGTGGGCATTTATCTTACGCCAACCAGTCTATTCGCCATCGATGAGCAGGATACGGCTGTGGTCATTGAGCGAGCCATAGGGCAGGGCGAAGCCGTGCCAGTCGCGCTAAGAGCCATGCTCGAAGAGCAATCATGGCAAGGCCGTCGTCTGTCGTTAGCGCTAAACCGCTCTTGGTATCAGCAAACTCAGCTTGAAAAACCCGCCATTCCAGACGAAGAGCTGGCCCAAGCGCTGCCTTGGTGCATGCGCGAGCTGGTTAATGAGCCAATAGAAAATTTATTGTTTGATTACATAGACTTGCCTGCAGGGCCTGCGGGTCAGCAGCGCATTGCCGTTTACAGTAGTCAGCAAGAGGCGTTGGCACGCTTAGTGCAGGCGGTTACCCCCATATGCGAGATCGCGACCATAGGTGTCGATGAGCTGGCCATTGCCAATTTGTTGGCGCCAGAAGAGCGGGGTTTACTGTTGCACAAGTTGCCAGGTCAAGAGTTGACCTTGACCTTTATTCACCAACGGCAGTGGCATTTTTCGCGCACCATTCGTGGTTTTCAAGCGTTAGATGACGAGCAAATGTCGGTGGACCAATTTGTGTTTGATAACCTGTTATTGGAGCTACAGCGCAGCATCGACTACGCCGTGGGTCAGCTTAAGCTCACCGCCCCAGATAACTGGTATTTAGCTTTGCCGCAGCGTGTTACGCCGGCCATTACTGACGCCATTAGTCAGGTATTTGATATACATCCTAAATCGTTGACCTCTAAAACCTTGTCGCCAGTAAGTTTGCCCGCACTTGGCATCTTAAAAGAGAGCCAAGCATGAAGCAGCGTATTGAGTTTTACCAAGCCGTTCTTAAGCCTGCGCAAGACCCGGCTACGTTGGGTTTATTATGGCGGGTGAGTCTCGCCATTGTGATCGTTTGGGGGCTGGTGTTTGTGTATGCCGGCGTCAATCAATATCAGCTACAAGAGCAAAATATGGCGCTGCAAGCAGCCGTACAAATTGGCGAGCAAGAGGCAGAACAGCTGCGCACTGCCTTGGCTGAACTAAAAGCACGTCAAGACGACGGCACCAAAGAGCAGGTTGAGCGCACCATTAGAACCCGCCAAGACCTATTGCAGTTGCTGAACCAAAAGAACTTGGTGTCTTACGCCAACACCTTAAACGATCTGGCACATATTCCGTGGCAAGGCGTGGCGTTACAAGGGCTGACCTTGCGTGGCAAACAGATGATGTTGCGCGGGGCCGCTAATCACGCCAGTGCAGTACCGGCGTGGATTTTGGGTTTTGAGCAAAGCGCTAGCCTGAGTGGTCACCGTTTTGGCCAATTATCCATTAGCCAAGACACCGAGGGCGGCCTGAGCTTTAGTCTCTACAGCTCAGAGGTGGCCGATGAGTAGCCTTAACCAATTATTTGCAGATGTTAGCGGACGTTTTACCGCCTTGTCCCTGCGTGAACGCTGGCTAGTGTTGGGGGCAAGCTGGGCCTTACTGGCCTGGCTCGGACTATTACTTTACGAGGGTGGTATTGAGGCGCGCGTGGCTGAGCTTCGCCAAAGCCAAGAGAGCTTAACCACCCAACTTGCTCAACAACAGCTGATGAGCAGTGAGCTCAGCCAAGGCCTAGCCGCGCTTAATAATAACGGCGCAGAGCAGCAGCTCGATCGATTAAATCAGCGTTTATCTCGGCTAAATGAAAACGTTGATGAAAGAATGCAGACCTTAGTTGAGCCTGAGGAAATGTCGGCTTTATTGCTGTCGATGCTTAGGCAAAGTAAGGGGCTTGATTTGCTGGAGCTGAGCAATGAAGCGCCCACACGCCTTAATAGTGAAGAAGATGCACAAGCCTTGTATCGCCATAACTTGAGCTTGGTGCTCAGCGGCAGCTTTTTGTCACTGCTTGATTATGTAAAGCAGCTTGAGCAGCTATCGGGACGTGTTTTTTGGCGTGGGTTGGAATTTGAGTTAGACGAGTACCCCACCGGCACCATAAGGCTGGACTTCTTTACTATCAGTCAACACAAGGAGTTGTTGCGTGGTTAATCCGTTATTGCTGCTGTTGCTTAGTAGCACAGTGGGGTTGCAAGATCCCACTAAGCCCTTAACGTCTGCCGTGGTGCAAGCCGAGTCGAGTGCGCCAGAGGCCGCCACACCGGTGGCTTTGCACCTGCAAGCCATTTTTAGCGGGGGCCAGACCCGCGCGATTATCGACGGCAAAACCTACCAGATAGGCGATCATGTGCAAAACTATCGCTTAGTGCGTATTCAACCGAGCCAAGTTGTGCTTCAAGGCGCGGGCAAGCCCTTAGTCTTAACGTTATTTCCCTCTTTATAAACGCTGAGTAACGCATGAACTTTACATTAAAACCCATAGCGATTGCCTTATTAGGCGCTACCTTATCAGCTTGTATTACAGTGCCTGACGGCAGCTTGCCCAAAGCCGCACTCGATGATGCCTTAAATGCGCGGCCCGATGCAGTGCCGTTAGACGTACAACAAGAGCTGTTAAACGCTCAGTCTAATCCCAACACGCCACAGGCTGAGCCAAGAGACAGGCGCTTTAACATTGCCGCTAATAATGTAGAGGCAAAAAGTTTTTTTAATGCGCTGGCCAACCAGCATGGTGTGAGTATTGCCGTGCACCCAGAGGTAGACGGCACTATTAGCCTTAATCTTCGCCAAGCCACCTT
>JAHLFI010000002.1 GCA_018883865.1 Candidatus Oceanisphaera merdipullorum | reverse complement strand
GCAGCTTGGCAGTGTCCACACCAAGGAGCGCCAAACTCAATTACAGCGTCACCAGACAACTCGCCAATTTGTTCAAATGTAAATGCTTCTTCTAGGTAATCAGAGTTAGAACCAATATCATTAATTATCATGCTATTTACTCCCCTTTATAAATTACCAGAATGCCCAATGCAGAGCTGCTAACGCTAAGCTAAGCGGCGCAGCTTGCTGCGTCCAAGCTTGAGCCCCTTGTTAGGCATTTACGGCCCCCAATAATTTAAGTAATAAGTTGTACCTTCACGAACATTGACAGCAAACCCGGTGCCGCACTCAATGTCATGTACTCCAGGCTCAACTTTACCTTTATTATTTATACCATGCGACCACTCAATTTTATCAACAAGTAGTAGCCCGCACTTACCTCCATTGTCATCTTCTATAACAAGATAGGTTTGCCCGTCAGAAGACGTTTTATATCTACCTCTCAATTCGTACATGACATCCGGATCACGGATCAGATTATTTCCAACAACTACGGCAATCAGAATAAAAATTACAATAAGTAAATATTTAATATATTTCTGCAATGCAACTCCTAGTGCCTAACGCCGCCAACACAGGCGAGCGTTAGCGAGTCCAGCCAGCTTGCTGGCGGTTGTGATTGGCCTTGTTATGAGTTTTAAGTAAAAGTAAGAACTTTCCTGCTTACTCTGGAGATAAACAAAGCGACTATTGTATGAAACACGCTGAATGTTCAACGAACTATCCAACTGAGATCTTGAATATTGAGCACTACAGCCAAACACCTTGCTCGGTTCTCTGACAGGCGATGCCGGTGTTACCGTTTGCTTCGCTATTTCCGCCAGCTCGGTGACAACTCTATAAATTGACTCCGCAACTGGCAGACGATTAACTCATAACGCTAAGCTAAGCGGCGCAGCTCGCTGCGTCCAAAGCTTGAGCGCCTTGTTAACTAACTCTGGTCAAGATGACCAACCAAATTTGGATAATTCCGCATGTATTCAACATAAGATTCACCAAAGTCAGTCAGTTCGTAAATATCGGCAGTGATTTTCATTAACAGCGCCCCAATTAAATAAGATACATATTGACTAGCGGTAATGTTAGTTAATAATGGAGTAGATAACTGCACTGAAGAAAAATAATTAACCAAATCTGGCGTTGTTACTTTATTAGGCCGTTGACTATGAATATGTTCAAGAAAAAATAGTTGAGATTTATAGATGACTCGATTTATTCCTGCGTACATATTATGGGATATAGTAATTGCTAGTGCTGTTTCAACCATCTCAAGCGCTTCCAAGTCGGAAATGTTGTATGAACATCTATAAAGCCGGTAGTTTTTTAACAGCGAACAAGTATATTTACTTTTATTTTCAGTTTGATATTTTATAACTGAATGGTAATCAACACTGATTTCTACAGATTTATTATCACCTTGAAGTTCTGATGGTGTAATTGTTTGAGAAAACTTAGCTGTAAACCCTGACGTAGAAAATTCAGTGACATTATTTTTCTTAAGAAACCCATCTAGCGCTGATGCTAATTTAACTCTAAATGCTAAAGCCATAATTATAGTAGTTATTGGCCAGACAAGCGTTTTTATTAACTCTACAATTTGGTCTGATTCAAAAACAATATTATTAGCACCTGCCATTACAACTATCTCCTTTTACTAGTTAACGCCGCCAACACAGGCGAGCGTCAGCGAGTCCAGCCAGCTTGCTGGCGGTTGTGATTGGCCTTGTTATAAGTTTTTATCACTATTATTTATAGGGATACTCTGGATCATCGGGAGTACCTATAACCGTATGCTGCTTAATTAACTCAGTACTTTCAGCAGAATTAGAAATTATGGAAAGTGCGTAATCTAGCATATCCCTAGACTCTTCATTTAACGCCGCAAGCTTCTCAATTTCCCCTGACATCTCTTTACTAGCCCTACGATGATAGAGCTCGGCAACAATTAAAGAAATAATTGCACCGATTACCGCGCCGATTATTATTTCGATCAACTTAAATCTCCATTGCTACCGAAAAACACTCAAGACTTATAACGCTTACAGCATGGGCGCGACGTCAGGAGCGTCCCTTGCCTGTATTTGTTATGCATTTTGTGTAAAAACCTGGTCGTATAGTTTATCCATGAACTTTTCGATTGTAGTTATAATAGAATCAATGTATTCACGATCTATCTTAATGTATCTTTCATCTCTCAAGCCCAATCCAGAGCAGACATTTACAATATTTTCAAGCTGTGTAGCGCTCTTTGAAGCTTTGATATTGCCTTCTGAATGGACTATGCAATTCCTAATTTTATTAAACGATGAAATTGTGCTCCACTCACCATTGAGCAATGAAAAATCAATCCTTGCCAATTTTTCTAAATAAGATTTAGCCCTTATGATACCTTCACCACGAAGATCACCAACCTCAACAGGGTATCCATGTCGCTTGTACAGATGACGGCATAAAGTATTTAGAGAGTTTTCCAAAAAAGAATATACAGATACCAGCGTTGACCTCCTGTACAGCCCAACGTGGATTTCTTCAATGATGTAGTAGCCATCAGAAAAGCAGTCCTCCACCTCTCTAATTTCATCATCGTTAAGGCCTTCTGTAGCTTCTGAAAATGAGTCAGCCAACCTGTTCTTATCAGCGGAAAATTTAGACTCAATTTCAAGCGTATACTCACTGAAGCGCTCAAGCTTGTCTTTAGCTTGGTGTCTGAAAACTTGCTCAAATAACTTGTTTTTATCCGGTTTGGGTAAAGGCATTGCTTTTCCTTTAAGGTTCGACTTGCATAACGCCGCCAACACAGGCGAGCGTCAGCGAGTCCAGCCAGCTTGCTGGCGGTTGTGATTGGCCTTGTTAAATTTCGTTTTTATCGTACGCACTACCCGCGATTCCTTGTAATAAGGACTCCATAGCATTGGCGCCATCTATTAATGCCCACCCTTGATACAGACGTAGCATTCCATCCTCTTGTTGGTTTTCTAAAGCTCCGCTAGCCAAAGAGAACTGTCGCGCCATTTCATATGTATCAGGCATTTCAGCCTTGTGGGACTCTAGAAATGAAAGACTTGCAAACATAAACCCTCTTCTCTCTCCGTTATCACTTTTGGGGGTATGCTTCAGAATGTTTGCAGCCTGAAATTGAATGCTTGTCAGTCTTGTGATCTGACTTTCAAGAGCCTCTTTTTCTGATGAAAAAAAAGTGAAATTTGCGACCAACACGGAGGCAAAAACTGCTATAAAAAATCCATAGGCTGCGTGAATCCAATTGCCACGGATATTGGCTTTCTCTAGTAGGAAGCTGATTATAGTTGCAGCTCCACTTATTAACCCAATGATTAGCACCAGTTGATTCATTTATGTCTCGAGAAATTTAACTCCCGCAGCACGCGCGGCTTTGTAATGGAGGCGCAGCCGCAATGGAAAAGCCGTCGCTGTGCCTTCGATTGTTAAGTTTTAGCTATTTTGCAATAGCTTTTGTTGAATCGCATAAATCTGCTTGGGGTTCTTACCTTCAGTCGATGGTGGTTCAAGCTCTGATTCCAAATAACTCTCAACAAATCCTTCTTCATCTCTTATGCAGCTGTCTGAAACCTCCGCCTCCATTCGGAGTGCATGGACCTCTTCTACATGGGCCATTGCCGAAGATTCAGGCATGCCATCTATAATATGAATTGCTGCTTCACGCATGAGCTCAATTCGTACAGTCTCACGATGCTCTTCTTCTTCTTTCTGTTCAGTAATGTAATCGCTCGCCATTTTTCACCTATATTCAATTAATTGCGGACTTTGGGATTTGCAACTTAACGCCTGAATTAAGCCGCGCCGCGAAGCGGCGTCGGCTTGAATGAATTGTTAGGCTTAATCACTGGAACGCGTCCATAAGCAAGTAGGTTCCTGCTGATCGTTGGTGCTTGTCTATCAGCGGAACCAACCTTTTGAAATGTTCCGTGTTGCAATGCTCGTCTAAAGCTGCACGGTCAGGCCACTCCTCTATGAACACGAAGTGGCCAGGATCCTTCTCGTTGATGTAAAGATCATAGGACACACACAGTGGCTCTTCTTTGGTTCTCGCCACAAGCTCTCGATAAAGAGGCATGACGTCCTGAATGTATTCCGGTTTGATGAAATCTTGAGCAATCACTTTCAGCATGCTGTGTATCCGATTATTCAGCCTAACGCCTGAGTTAAGCCGAGCCGCGAAGCGGCTTCGGCTTGAACGAATTGTTAGAACTCACACCTCGATTTCCCAGCGCGGTGTGAATGAATTTTGCGTCTCCTCAACGGAGATGATCTTATGGACGTGGAAGTTTCTGGTTCCACCCTTGGCGATGTCGTAGCAGAAAAACTTTTCCGTACCGGCAGTAGTCCGATAGCTGTAGGGCTCAGCCTCGCGGGTCTCGGTACTGCCGTCATCTTCGCGTGCGGTGATTATGACGGTGTGTCTGTTGCGGCCTGCAGTTGCGATGGTTTCTTTGATGCTCATGCGATCCTCTTCCTATGAGTTCTAACGCTAAGCTAAGCGGCGCAGCTCGCTGCGTCCAAGCTTGAGGGCCTTGTTAGCTACTACACTCGACACGTTTTAATAATGAATTTTTAACTCTGCCAAGGGTTGTTTGCTTAAGGCACCAACTGTCCACTAGTACCCAATAGATAGAATCTTGCGGCACATTTTTTGATAGATAGGCTTTTCCTGAGTCGGGATCTATAGAGAGGAGCCGCTTGTCAAATAATTTGTGAAGAGCTGACCGGAGTAGAAAACCATTAGACTCGTCAAATCCACCGTTGTCCTTTACTTCAATTATGTGTGCAGCTTCCAGAGTACTTTTCTCTGTTTCACCTGTTACTACACACGCTCTTTCTATCTTAAGAAGCTTTTGCTTGAATAAGCTTTGTTTCCGTTTTCTACGTAGGACTGACGTATAGCCAAGGTGCTCTAAATCTCCGCCAAAAATCAATTTTACTTTATCGACAACTCCGTCGTAATGAATGTTTGGAGGATTATTTTCCCACTTCGCTTTGTTTTTATCTTTACCCGAGGTGTCAAATGTGATCGTAGAAACACCAAAACAATCGGTCAACTCACTGATGCTAGGGTTGTCATCCGGTAAGTATTGAATTTTTAGCTCGTGCCTTGTCCCTTCAATATTGTGACTAATTACTTTCGTCAGATAATCCACCTGATATGGTGCTTCTTCCCAAATTTCTGTCGTAGTGAAAGTGCTGCCTTGCTTAGGTGAATTTTCTTCATCGATCAAGATTGTCTCAATTGATGAAGCCCACTGAATCTGAATCAAGAATGGATATTTCATAGCGGATAAAACTTCTCTGTAATATACGAAATAACGGGATAGTAGTAGCTAACGCCCGCGTAATAGGCGCGAGCTTGCGAGCGTCCTAATTGACGCGCTTGTTACGTGTTTACAACGTGGGATATACGAGTTTTTCATTATGATTGTGCGCATCATCCTCCCAAACTATACGAATAACGTGCTTACTTTTCGTTCCCATGTGAACAGACGCGATCAACTCTACTGACTGAAACTTTTCCATAGATTCTAGGGGGAATTTTTCATCCACATCTGATTGTATAAGCACATCATTTCCTTCGGGAAACTCCAGCCTAATGTTCCGAGCAGTGGCGCTCCCTTTGTTCCAAATCTTTAGCCTGTGTTTGTTACTGCCTAATTTTACAAATGAAGCGCCCAAATCAGCTTTTTTACCACTAACAGCTTCGCTTGCTTCCTTTTCGAGTAAGAGGTTATTTAACTTTTCTTGGCTTTCAATAAGGGATTTCTGTTTTTCATTGAAACTGGTAGTACGCCAAGTTGCATAAGCTGACATTAGTAACGCAAAGCCAGCAATAATATCACCGGTATCAATTGTTACAGGCATTACTTAATCCTTATATTCTTGCTGCCTCTAAAAGCTTTCTTCAACGAAGCTTTCAGCTCCTTTGCTAGATCTTCAGTAACTTGCTTACCTATTTCAGAAACGTGCTCTTCAATATTTTCACTGTTTTCATGAATTAACTCGTCCTTGGTAAGTTCACGACCACAAGACGCACATTTAGCCAGCTCAATGGTTTCATCAACACCTTGCTCATATTCATAGTCAGTGCAACCACAAGTGGGGCACTGCAAACCAACACTTCTTTGATACTTATCACCCTTCATAGGTTAACTCCATCCTTATTGGACACGTAACGCCTGAATTAAGCCGCGCCGCGAAGCGGTGTCGGCTTGAGTGAATTGTTAGGCACCACCAGCGGCTGGTTAGCCATTGGACTTGCCCACCCAGCCTGCCTCAATGATCTCGACAGACGACAGAATTTGCTGTGCGAAGGCACGAGCTTGCGTAACGTTAAACTCCACAGCAGCCTCGTAGGGCATAGCTACCACCTTGATGAAAATAACTCCCTCGTCCTGTCGAGCTTCGCAGGCCACTGTCTGTTGGTAAGGCTGTTCTAGATTCTCAGTCATGTTTGTTGTGGTGCCTAACGCCCGCATAAGGGGCTGATAATTGTTGGCTAAAATGTGTAGCGAAGCGAAACTGAGCCAACTGTTAGCAGTCCCTTGCTTAATGCTCTTGTTAGCTGAAAAAATCTCTTATGTCAGCTACAGGCCTTTTTTGATTTAGTACACCAACATATTTTTTGAATTGATATAGAAGAGGAATCCCTTTTCCACCTTGTAAACCATATAATTGGTGGTTTTCTCCAGTCTCACAATACTTAGGATCATCAAGAGTATAAAGTGTTCGACAATTAAAAGGCCTATATTCATAAATAGAGCAGGATTCATTTGATAAAAATGGACAATTGCTACTGTGGTTTGCTGTAGCTCCTGTGTATTTTTTAGTTTTTACGTCTACCTTTTTCTCAATGTATTTAGCTTCTAACGTAGTTATTAATACATCTGATTTACAGCATGAACTACAGCCGTTACCACATACTGAAAAAGTTTTAGCAAACTCTCCGTATGTATTTAAAAAACCATAAACCCTATCTAACTTATCAAACGGATTTTCATTAAGGCTATCTAAATTTTTCTTTAGAGTTTCACATTCTGCAATTATGTACTCTGGAATTGGTGGCAAATCCCTAAGCTCACTTTTATCTAAGAATTTTACTTCAATTAAGTCTTTGGACTTGTTCCTAGAAAATATATTTTTCACCCAATTCAAATTAGAACTCCTTTTCAGCTAACGCCTCACTAAGAGGCAAATAATAGTTGGTTAAAATAAGCGACGAAGGAGCAAAAACCAACTGTTATTTGTCCTTTTGAGTGACTTGTTAGCCCTTGACACCATATAGTAAAGAATTAATTTCATTATTAAATGACTCCGCTAACTCAAGTATAAATAAGCGATAATCTTTGATTAATGTATCATTAAGGGGGACAGTGAATGACTTCCCCGTATGAGCTACTTCATGCCTACAATTCAAAATTAATTTTAAAGTATTTAACGTTTCCTCATTAGATAATCCACCTACATTAACACCTGACATAATATCTGGGATGTTAAAGATATTATCAATCAATTTATTAATTCCATTTTTTCCTGGTGTACCGAAGTTATTTAATGCAGCTTTATATTTTTTACTATTACTAAAAGTAGCTTTCAATTTTGGATTTTTTTTGAGAGGGTCATCAAAATGAAAGGTAACTAAGTACTCTAAATGTCCTTGCCATAAAGCAATCAATTGAACAATAGAAAATTGATTCATAAGGTGATTTTTATAATCAGATTTATTGATACCTTCCTTTCTTATATCATTTTTAATTTGTTCAATTACACCCATTCGGCGAATTTGTTTTCTAAAGTGATATAAAGGGGGATATCTAAAGTCGAGTTGTGTTAACAATCGATACTCCGAATTAGATTAAAAGGGCTAACGCCGCGTTAACCGGCGAAGTAATGGTGGCGGCTGTTTTGCGTGTTTTTGCAAAACGGGTGACAGCATTACGGCGTCCGAGTTGAACGCCTTGTTATGTGATTGTTTTTAGATACCTTTTTTATTTAACTAAATACTTGAAGCTACAGACAGTAAAACTAAAATACAACATACCAACGAAACAAAACCACCCAGTAATATTAGTAAAAATACACTTGTTCTTTTTACTAATAAACCTGAAAGGGCCGAAATCAAAGTTATTACCAATATAGTCTGGACAAATGAATTAAAATGACTAAGACCTGTGATATTCAAAGTAAAAGCCGAAGCAGCAATAAATCCTGATAACCCACAAACTCCCAAATTTACCCATTTCAAACTAACGATTCCTCTTCAGTAGCTTTCGCTGTGTAGACAAAAATTGAATTATAGTTTGTCTCAAGCCCCGTATATAACGCCGCCAACACAGGCGAGCATTAGCGAGTCCAGCCAGCTTGCTGGCGTTTGTGATTGGCCTTGTTATGAACTTAGGTAAAGTAAGAACTTACCTGCGTACTCCAAGTATAACCGAAACGACCACCACTTGATGCTCGTACCGGACTTAAGCTGAGCGCCGAGCTTGCTGCTAGCCAATTCTGAATGAAGATCACCCAACCATCAAAAGATGCCGAACATAAATCTCAGATCTTGGCACATAAAGATGAGTACATTTTTCACATTTTCCGACAGGTTAACTCGGTGCTACCTTTTACTTCGCAACTTCGGTGAAAACAGCTCGGCTAACTGACTTCACAACTAGCTGACTAGATACTCATAACGCTTAGCTCACCGGCGCAGTAATGATGGCTGCTTTTTGCGTAAGCACAAAAGAAGACAGCATTATGGAGTCAGGTGCAGCTACTTGTTAGGATTAGATAACTTACCAAAAACTTCAGTTACATATTTTGAAAAATATTGATTTTTATTATAAGAAATTAGTGGTAAACATTTATCCCTCAATGCTGGCCATGTTAAGCAACCCTGCGATAGTTTTTCAGAGTTCGCGTAATCAAGTACCCAGCCAGAGAACCGAATTTTATTTTCTATCAGAAATTTTAATAGATCTTTTGAGTTTGCAAGGCCGCCCCCCGTACCCTCAAAGGCCATACGACCTTTAGAAAACACATACCATTCTCTTGAATCGATATCCTCTACCACAACTAGCGGCAAATGCCATGCAGAAGAGGGCTTGTCTTCGATTACAATATGAAGCATGGGTGACTTAATTAATCTAATAACATCATATAAGTCATTCACAATATCAAAAGTTCGATAGTTATTCTTATAAAATATATTTGGACCACATATTTTACTTATATCAGGGTCAGAATAATGTTCTGGTTCTTTTTTCTCCGGTTCTGTATTTTTTTGTGGCGAGCTCATCAATGATTTTATGCGATCATATGTGAAATTACCAATAGTGCCTGAAATCATCATTTCCAGTATTTTTTCAACCATAAATATCCATTTTTAAATTTGGCACAAATTAAATCCTAACGCCTAATTAAAAGGCTAAATATTGAAGCGAAGCGAAAAGAGCACGCATTATTTAGCCCTTTTTGAATGCCTTGTTATGAGTTTCACTCAGGGCAAAGAGTTCGCATCTGTGCTCCGAGACTGAACGAAGAGACCATAACCTGATGCTAGTACTAAGCTTAATCTGAGCGCCGAGCCTGCTGTTAGCCAATTCTGCATAAAGCACACCTAATGATCAAAAGATGCCGAACAGAGATCTCAAATCTTGGCGGCCAAAGATAAGTACATTTTGCACACTCTCCAACAGGCCACCTCGGATTCGCCCTTTTACTCCGCAACTTCGGCTTGCAACCGCTCGATGATAACTCTGTGGGTTGACTCCAAAACTAGCTGACTCGTAACTCATAACTCATAACTCATAACTCATAACTCATAACGCCTAAAGCACGGGCGCAGCTTTGCTGCGTCCAGTGCCTTTACTTGTTAGGTGCTTTTCAGTGCACTCCAATATTCCTCTCCTACCCTATCAAAATTGATTGACTGATCAATATATGTTGACTTATTAAATAGATAATTTAGATCAAATATAAAACCATCTATTAGTTTCAAAACACTTTCCACGTCAGAAATTTTATGGTCATACTCAAGAGCCTCGTAAAGCTTTCCATTTTTGAACTCTTTATGCGCTACATATTTATCTCTTAGAATGGCGATACGCTTAATCTCTTCTGACTCTAAAAATTTTTGATGTTTTACTAATATTTCATTTTTTTGAGATTGAAACTCTTCTCTCTTCTTCTCTGAAAAGGATTTATGCCAACTTTTAGGCTCTTCTGAACCTGCAAGAATTACAGTGGAGGGCGGAGTGGAATACCATGCTTTAAGTTTATTACTAAAATGCGCATCATTTAGTTTTGCCAATAGATGATATAGACTTGCTACTTTTTTATCTGAATCAATAAACCATGCTCTGATATCGGACACTGACGAATAATATAGTGTTTCTTGAATACACTTGACGCCAAGACATACTAAATTGTTATTTGAGTCGTGAATGTGTTCAGAGTTCTTGATTGACTCTCGCAACATCGAAACTCTACGCCAAAGACTAAAATATCCGCAGATAATCTCATTCAACATATCTTGAGACTTTGGAAAGTCAACATCAAAATTCATAGTGTACTCACAAATCCATTGCACCTAACGCTAAGCTAAGCGGCGCAGCTTGCTGCGTCCAAAGCTTAAGCGCCTTGTTATGAGTTTCAAGTAAGGGCAAAGCGTTCACCTCTGTGCTCCGAGACTGAACGAAGCGACTACGCCCCAAAACCTCTCGCAGGTTAAGCTGAGCGCCGAGCCTGCTGTTAGCTAATTCGGAATGAAGCTCACCTAAATATCAGCTGATGCCGAACAGAGATCTCAAACCTTTGCGGCCAAAGATGAGTACATTTTGCACACTCTCCGACAGGACGCCTCGGATTCGCCCTTTTGCTCCGCAACTTCGTCTTGCAACAGCTCGATAATAACTCTGTGGGTTGACTCCGAAACTGACTGACTCGTAACTCATAACAGCTAATTCAACGACCGATGACATCTATGCCAACCGCTTCTATTCCGTTGAAGCATAGACCCCACCATTAAAATTCTCTTTTTTATCAACAGCTTGAGAAACCATAAGTACAACGCCTCGGGGGATAAACGTCACATGTCGCTGATCACACAAAGTGGCTGTTCGCTTATTCATTTTTAATGAACATCAACTATTCCATACTTTTCAGTAGCTTGTAAGCTTTATAGAACAAGTATCATGAAGTTTTACGACAATGTTCGTATAGCTACGCTTTTCGTTGTGCAATTATCGCAGCGTGCAACCTCAATACTGTATATTAAAACAGTACGGAGGTTGGGCACATGGTTATGGATGTACCACCAAGACTGCCAGACAAGCCTGTTCGCTTCATGGATCAACTGCGCTCTTTAATTCGTAGCCGGAATTTAGCCTACAAAACCGAGCAAACCTATTGCCACTGGATTAAGCGATTTATTCGCTTTCACGGAATGCGCCATCCCTCTACCTGCTCCACAAAAGAGGTAGAGCAGTTTCTTTCTCATCTCGCGGTACAGCGCAACAATAGCGTTAGCACACAACGCACAGCCCTGAATGCTATCGTTTTTCTGTTTCGGGAATTTCTTCAGCAACCGGTGGAGGAGCTGTCGTTTGAACTAGCAAGAAAGCCTCGGCGCCTGCCCACCGTTTTTACGCATGATGAAGTTAAAGCCGTAATAAGCCACTTAGAAGGCATCTCACAACTGGTGGCGCGTTTAATGTACGGCTCTGGTCTGCGGATTAACGAAGCATTGCGGCTTCGAGTCAAAGATATCGATTTTGGCATGCAGCAAATTATTGTGCGCAGCGGTAAAGGCAATAAAGACCGAGTAACCCTGCTCCCTGACGCATTGCTAAAGCCACTGGCTCTGCAAATTGAGGCCTGCCTGATACTGCATAAGCAGGATCTGTCGAATGGCCATGGCGAGGTTTATATGCCCTTTGCACTGAACCGCAAGTATCAGAGCGCAGCCAGAGAGCCGGCTTGGCAATATCTGTTTCCGGCTGGCAAGTTGGCCATAGATCCACGCAGTAATGTGGTTCGCCGTCACCACTTATTAGATCGCGGCGTTCAGCGAGCCATTGGCTCTGCCATTCGCAAAGCAGGTATTTACAAACAGGCAAACAGCCACGTTCTGCGTCACAGCTTTGCTACTCGGTTACTTGAGGCTGGGTACGACATTCGTACCATTCAAAAACTGCTTGGCCATGCCGATGTACGTACCACTGAAATTTATACCCATGTGGTACGCAAGGGAGGATTCGGTGTGCGAAGTCCTGTCGACGATGGTTTTTAGCGAGCAGGCTCGCTACCGCCTAGCCTGATAGGCGACTATTGCCTCATTTACGATTTAACTTAACCTTTATCATCTGCTTTTCGGCTTGATTACAATTGTTATTTACAGCGACACTTTATACTCAAAAGAATAAATTAAAATGAAGCTTGCAGATTATAAGCAAAGTCGGCTGAGAATATAAGCGTGCCGTGACTTTACATCTCAAAATAAATTCTGTTCTGCTGAACTGGCACACTCAACGTCCGACGTCTCTACGGGGTGTTGAGGGGAAATAACGTAATCACAATGTTTTTACCCATGCGATAGGCAATAAAAAACCGCCTTATTTTTATAAGGCGGCGGCTAATCAATAAATTTAGATCGACATTAGTGAAAGATGAATTAAGGCCGTACGGCAGACACTTCAATTTCAATTAACCAGCCGGGGTTAACCAGTGCGGCCACTTCTACCGCAGAGCGAACCGGTAAATTAGCTTGTTCTTGGGTACCAAAAAATTGACTGTAACCTTTCATAAAACCAGCAAAATCAACTTTGCCCTCTTCTGCGACTAAGAACACTTGCATGCGATACACATCAGCCATGGTCAGGTTTAGCGAGGCCAAAATTTTCTCTATCGACTCTAGGATAGAAACGGTTTGCTGCTCTAGAGTGCCGTAGGCCTGTAGACTGTTAGGATCGGCTGTAGCATCGATCACGTTCGGTACTTGACCGCTTAAGTGCACCACCGTTTTATTGGCCGGCACTTCTACCGCTAATGCGATAGGAAAGTCAGAGTCCGGTAGCTTGTGGCGAATAACATCGCCTTCTGCTGCTTGTGCTGAACCGAACAGCATTAGGCTCATGGCCACCGCCGACAGGCTAAAGCCAGAAATAAGTTTGCTCATATAAACTCCTAAAATGTAGTGTTATTGGCTTGGATGTTATGGCTTGATGTGGGCCGCTGTAGAACAAATACGGCGTTCAGGGCAAGCCTGAACGCCGATGGGCTTAGCGTTTCGTCACCGCTTTAACCTCAGCTAAAGTGACCTTCTCTGGGTAGTCGTTACCAAAGTGGGTGCGCACGTAGTTAACGACCTCGGCGATTTGCTCATCTGACAGGTAATTTTTAAAGCTGGGCATGCCGCCATAGCCATTGGTTACCACATAAATGGGGTAACCCGCGGAACTGAGTTTAAGGTTATTGGCCAATGCGGGATAAAAGCCAGCGCCGGACTCCACGCCCTTGCCATCGGCCATGTGGCAGCCTTGGCAAATACTGTTATACAGATCTTCACCGGTTTTTTGTTCAAACTGGCCACTCTCAGAGACGGTGGGAGTGCCGGCTAACGCCCCAAAGTTGACCGTGGCGCTAACAGCCAACATAAGAGCGAATGTGGTTAATTTTTTCATCATTAACTCCTATTAAGCTAGGGTGTTTTTAGCTTCCTGCGCGTGAGCATGCAGGCGATTGATGGCATCGAGTGACGATAAGATTGCGCCTTCCATCCACGCGGGAATATAAGAGGCATGCTCTCCGGCTAATACGACGCGGTTATCAATTTCACATAAATTTTTGTAGTGCGCCTCGCGTGACTCGGGCGTCCACAGACCGTAACAGCCATTGGCCCAAGGCACGCGGTGCCAAGCCACGGATACCCCATTATCAAACTCATTCATGTATTGCGGATGAATTTTACTGCCGTACTCGAGGGCTTTTTTAATGCGCATTTCCGGTGACATAGCGGTAAATTCGTAGGAGTTGGCATCCCACAGATAACCGCCCAAGAGCACGCCTTTACCCGGCGAGTGGTAGCCGGTGCTGGGGTAACTTATCATCTCTATTGGCATGTCGGTGTAGCTGATACCGCCGTAAATTTGATCGTCTTCTTCCCAGAAGCGGCGTTTAAACTGCAAGCCGATTTTCACGCTGGTGTCGTAAGGGACGGCGCGGATGGCGCTGCTGAGCTTGGCACTGAAGTTGGCGGGTATTTGGCCAAGAATAGACAGTGGTATGGTGCACACACACCAATCTGCAGTTTCGGTCATGGTATCGCCGGGGTTTTGGCTATCTACGTAACTGACGGTCACACCTTGGTCGTCTTGATGAATTTTGGTGACCTTGCTGGAGTAGCGGATCAAGTTACCCACTTCTTTTTCGAAGGCTTTGGCAATCATGTCCATGCCGCCGATGGGCTGAAAGATGGTACTTTGATATTCAAACTCGTTACCGGTGAGCAGATGCTGCCAAAGATTAGAGTTAAGCAGCTCGACACGGGGCATGGGTTCAGAGTACTGCTCGGGAGGCATTAAACCGCCGCCTGGCATAACGTCGTAACCGCGCATTAAGCTGGCCTCTACCGACTTCACGTATTGGTCATCGCCGTTGAGTGATCCCCATTGGCGCATGATCAGTAATAGCCGTTCGGTATCCTCTTTGCTCATGGGGCTGTCTAGGCCTTTTTGGTTTACACATTTGGCCAGTAACTCGGCGATATGTCCTTGAAAGTCGGCGTTAACTTCACGATAGCGCTTAGGCTGGCCACCAAAGGCTTTGGTGCTGTGCACATAGGCGTTGTGGTTGATTTGACTAAACACTTCGAGCTTAACGTCAAACTGTTTGCAGTAATGCAGCACCGCATAATGATGGTAGGGCACGCGCCAGGGGCCTGGGTTGATATACAAGCCTTCGTCGAACTTACACTCTTGGCTGGCACCGCCTAGCTCGGTATATTTATCCCCTCCGCGCAAGGTCCAACAGCGCCCTCCTGCCTTTTGATTATATTCGAGTATCTTCACCTGATAGCCGGCTTTACGCATCTCAAACGCGGCCGTCATGCCCGCCAAACCGCCTCCTAAGATCAATACCGTGGAGCCTTTGGGAGCCTCACCTTTGAGCTGGTAATTCTTTCCATCAAAGTCAGATTCACTGGCATAACCTAGACTGGCCATCGCCTGATACATGGCGGCGGCGCCTGCTGTTTTGCCAATCCAAGATAATACTGCGCGTCTACTTACGCCTCGAGTCAGTTGCATATTTGTCTCTCTCCACCGGATGTGATCATTAGGCGATGCTCGTTCTCTATTAGCTGATGCGGTACGCCTACCCGTTAAGCTTGAGTTTGGTATCAAGTTTTGGCTTACCTATCATAGGCTTAATGCAGGGGGCTTAATTCATGGTTACATATTTGTTAGCAAGCCGTTAAATAATAGCTTAAAAATAGTGAGGTAGGCCGCAAAAAAAAGTACGTACCGATTCAAAAAGGTCTTTTATTGCGAACCAGATCAAGAAGAGACTCATACTGAGCTTGTTGTTACTTGTGAGAGTAGACATGACCTTGTGGGGTAAACTCGCTATTTTTGTATCGTTAGGTGCAACAGGTTTTTCAGCAAGCCAGCATCGAACTCCCCTTTTGGCACCAATAAAGCGAGCCACGCCGCCACGCTACACCACGGCCGAGAAGCCCAACACTCAGGCGGCTGATGCAATACCTCAAAATGCACCTAATGAAAAAGAGCAGTAAAGATTAGCGATTTACATAAAGTAAAAAGCCACGCAATGGCGTGGCTTTCTTTATCGTTTGGGGAGACGAGACTATCTTATCTTGCACTAGCATTTTTGGCCAAAGCGGCAAAGTTAACCTTGGGCAAACACTCAAAACCGGGTTTAGCAAACAAATAGCCTTGCATTAGCTCAATGCCTGCTTCACGCAGCCATTGATATTCACCTAGGGTTTCTATGCCCTCAGCTAAGGGCGTAACATTAAGCTCCCTAAACATGTTTAAGCAATTTTTTACGATAACTTGGCGTACTTTGTCTTGTTCGATATTACGAATAAGCTCCATGTCGAGCTTAATAATATCGGTTTGAAAATCCGCTAATAAATTAAGACCAGAATGCCCCGAGCCAAAATCATCGGTCGCCGTGGTAAAACCCAGTTTTTGATAATACTCAATCACGCGCTGAATGTGTTTGTTATCGTCGAGCTTTTCGACTTCGGTAAACTCAAACATAATGCGCTCGGTCGGAAAGCCATACTCTTCGGCAGCCGCCAAGGTAGTGCGAATACAGCGCTCTGGCTGATAAATTGCATTGGGCAAGAAATTAATGCTGAGCATACCGTCAATGTTGAGCTTGGCAGCTAAGGCGATGGCCTTCACGCGGCATAACTGATCAAACAGGTAGCGATTGTCGTCGTTAACCTTGGAAATAATCGAGTACGCAGACTCATTATTTAAGCCGCGCACTAGGGCTTCATAACCAAACATTTGTCGGGTTTTGATATTAATGATGGGTTGAAACGCCATGGTAAAATCAAAATCCAATGCTTCTTTATTAGCACACTGACGACATTCTATCCGCCCGCACTCTTCTAGTTGACCACTCATAGCACTAACCTTTTCGTTCTCAATTACATGAGCGTCCTTGGCTGCCAAAACTGACAGGCCTTACACTCAACTTGGCCTCTTGCGGTATCAAGAAGCATGTTTAGGGCAATAATTCTAACTCACTCACGCCACGGCAGATACGTAAAGGTCAGTCGCGCTGCCATAAATGCGCGCCCGCTCGCAACAAGGACTCTAGAGACTCGCGCTGCAATCAGTAAAATAGGACGCGCAAATATCGGCCAAGCCTTGCCCCTTAGCCGCAACTTAGGTATTGATAAGCGTAACCGTCAGTTAGATCTGCCCTTTTTTCTTCCGCTTAAGGAAAGCCTGTGTCACCTACCGCTAAACCCGTTGCCCATCGCCCTTGGATCCTCACGGCCTTAATGCTGTTTATGATGCTGGCCGCCATGGATGTCACCATTGTCTCCACCGCGGTGCCGCAAATTGTGGCGGACTTAGGCGATTTTTCGTTGTTTACCTGGGTGTTTTCAATTTATCTGCTAACTCAAACCGTGACCATTCCGGTGTATGGCAAGTTGGCTGACTTATATGGCCGCAAGCCAATCCTGATCTTTGGCAGTGCACTGTTTTTAGTGGGCTCAGCCGCCTGTGCGTTCGCTTGGGATATGCCGAGTTTAATCGCCTTTCGGGGTCTGCAAGGCTTAGGCGCCGGCGCCATTATGGCCACAGTCAACACCTTAGCTGGCGACTTATACAGCCTAGAAGAACGCGGCCGTGTGCAGGGTTATTTGTCGAGCGTGTGGGGCATAGCCGCCATTTCTGGCCCCGTATTGGGCGGCACTTTTGTGGAGTATTTGAGCTGGCATTGGATATTTTTAGTCAACATACCCATAGGTTTATTAGCCATCGGCTTATTAATGGCGTTTTTGCATGAAGACGTGGTGAAAAAGCGGCATAACATCGATTATCTCGGCTCCGCCGCCATTTTAGCCGGTGTAGGCAGTTTAATTTTCGCCCTTATGCAAGGCGGCACGGCGTGGGCGTGGGACTCAAGCGCTAGCTACCTTTCCTTTGGCATTGCCGCCCTCTTACTGGTGTTTGCACTATGGACCCAAACTCGCGCCCTCGAGCCCATAATGCCCGGCTGGCTATGGCGTAATCCGGCCTTGGCGAGCGCCAATTTAGCCATGGTCGGCATGGGCTTTATTATCATGGTGCCCACCGCCTATTTGCCGACCTTTACTCAGTCGGTATACGGGCTAAATGCCATTAGCGCCGGTTTGGTGCTGGCCGCCATTAGCTTAGGCTGGCCGGCGGCCTCCAGTTTATCGGCCAAGTTATATCTGCGCATCGGTTATCGCAATACGGCGTTAATTGGCAGTGCTTTGATCTTTATCGCTACCGCAGGTTTCTTGGTCCTGCCCTATCAAGTATCAATTTGGGCATTGGTGTTTGATCAAATTTTATTGGGCGCAGGCTTTGGTTTATTGTCTACACCCTTATTGGTCGGCGCTCAATCATCCGTCGGCTGGCAACAGCGCGGCGTGGTCACGGGGGCCAATATGTTCTCGCGCTTCTTAGGTCAAAGTTTAGGAATTGCCGTATTTGGCACGCTGTTTAATGGCAGCCTAGCCACACAGTTGGCCAAGGCACCCAGTGAGCTACGCGCCCGTTTACCCCAAGATATAGACAATGTAGTGGTCAGCTTGCAGCAATCGGATCTGGCTTCTGATGCGGTGCTCTATCTGCGCCACAGCGTATATGATGCGATTTATGGCCTGTATATTGGTTTAGCAATAGTAGCATTATTCGTGCTGATTATAGTGGCTATGAGTCCACGGAAATTTAATATCCATAGCCCACAGACAGTAGGAAGCGAGTCTTAATTCGAAGCATTGGAAAAAAAAGAGCCCGAATGGAGGGGCTCTGTTTATATTCCAGCAGGCTATAACCGCCTAGTTGTGCATCAAGGCTTTTAACTTATATATAGCTTTAAAGCACGGGGGAGTCAGTATTCGTTGTCGGCGTATTGTCAGCCATTTTTTGTAAATTACCGTTAATTTTAAACAGTACAATTAATAATTCACACCACATGCGAGTAAACACCAGCCCCGCAGCAGTACCGAATAAGGCGATAAAAAACGCTGCCAATTGCCCAGAAAAAAGAGCGCCCACTATACCAACCAAGCCGAATAAAGCGGTGGCCGCCAGCATTATCCAATAGACTACGGTAATAATTTTTGGCGTTAGCATTGAATCGAAGAAGAAGATATCTCTCATGATCATTCCTTAAGTAAAAAACATGGCTGTCATTTAATATAGTGCGCGACATTATGCATCATTTGGGTCTTATCTCAAGACCGAAGCCAATATTTACTTTTTAAAAAATATTATTATTCTTTCTCTTAATATATAAAAAAGCCCCTGAGAATTAACTGCAGAGGCTTTTTATATTAATATTTAATACTTTAAAAAACGAGTTAAGCAGGCTCGCCGGCGAAGCCGCGTAGCCCCACTACATGCACTTGTTCGACTTTGCCGTGTACCTTGCGGATCAGCTTATAAGTCGTGCCTTTTTCTGGGCTGATATTTTCCGGCGCGGCAATCAAGAGCTGCATGTCTTGGCGTTCACAGAGCTCAAACAAGGTGGCAATAGAGCGACTGTCGAGTCGCGCCGCCTCGTCCAAGAACAATAAGCGACACGGCAATACATCGCGGCTGCGAAGATGACGAGACTCTTCTTCCCAGCTTTGCAGCACCATCAGTAAAATGGCCTGACCGGTACCGATAGCTTCACCGGTAGAAAGCGCCCCACTTTCGGCGCGCAACCAGCCGTCGGCGCCGCGCTGAACTTCGATATCCAAGTCCAGATAGTTACGATAATCCAGCAGCGCTTGGCCTAACACCTGCGGGCTGCGCTCACCTTGTTCGAGCTGCGGATTGATGCGCTGGAATAACTTACCCATGGCCTCGGAAAAGCTCATTTCTTTGCTGCCAAACAAGTCTTGATGGCGGCCTTCTTGATCGCTCAGCGCCTCTAGAAGTCGCGCATAAGTATCGCGAATATTCACGTTTAAGCGCACGCCGCCCACTAAGCCAAAGCTGATATTTTGCAGCCCTTGGTTCAGTTGGCGAATACGGTTTTGCTCACGGCGAATAATGGTATTAATCTTTGCCGCCACTTCATGGGACGACAGCGACAGCTGACCTTCACGCTGCTGCAGCTCATCGGCCAAGCGGCCTAATTCTACTTCCATTTCTTCCAGTGCTTCGACGGGGTCATCGGCACGAATAATATCGTGGCGAATACGCGCCTTCAGGTGGCTAAATACCAGCACATAAAACTGGACTTTTTGCAGCGTGTTACGCTGGCCTTCACTGATGCGCAGCGCATCACGCAGCTCTTCATCGTTGGCCACCGCCATACGCAGCGCGCCCAAGGCTTTATCGGAGATGGAGCGCAGCTCGTCCGCATCTAAGTAAGCCAGTTCTGGCTTAGCGAGGCGGCGCTCCACGTCGTTATCGCGGGCTAAGCGCACCACCGTCGCCCAGTTGGCTTTATGATTAACCAATGCCTTGCGCGCCGCAAAGTAGCCTTGACCGTCTTTGCCTAGGCGTTGGCTTAAGGATTCAATCTCGCGCTTACACACTTGGCGCTGAGCCTCGGTTTGGCTGCGGCGGCTGCGGGTATGCACCAGCTCATTTTCGCGTTCACGCTTATTGGTCAGCGCTTTTTCTTCCATGTCCTCAGACAAACTAATGCCAAGGGCGGCAAACTCTTCTTTAAACTCATTGAGCGTTTGATTACGGGCACCGTGGCCGGTGACCAAGGCGGTGCGCGCCTGCAGCGCATCGGTCACGCGACCGCTTAATTGCTCCACACGAAGGGTGGCTTTACGTCTAGCTTCTTCTGCCTGCACTAACTTGGCCTTTAGGCTGTCGTTCATGGCCGAGCTTTGATCTAATAACTGTTCGGCATCCGCATAGGCCAAATGCGGTAAGCGGGCTACCAATTGCGTTAGCGCATAGGTACGCGCACGCGCCTCCGTCAGCTCGGCTTCGGCTGCCAATACCTGTTGTTGCAGCTGTTCAAACTCGGCAGGATCTTGGCGTAATACTTGTACTTGCTCCGCCAAACGGCCCAGCTTTTGGCCGTGTAACGCCATGAAGTCGCGGGCTTGAGTTAACGCATCTTGTTCCGCGCTGGCCGCCATTAAGCGCGCTTCAGCCTCAGGCTCGTTTAAGTGCTCGGCCAGTGGCAATAAGCGTTGCAACAGCGTTTGTTGGCCCCGCACTTGCTCGCGTTTGGCTTGCCATTGCTGCAGCTCGGCTTGGCAGTTTGCTAGGCTTTCATCCAACAGCGCTTGACTGGCGCTGAGCTGCTCCAGCTCAACTTCGGGATTTTGGCCAAAGGCGTCTTGCATGCCTTGGCTGACAAATTCGCTTAACTGATGATACACACGACTTTGTTTTTGCTGATTAAAGGCCGAGTCGGCGTATTGGGCGTTGGTGGTTTCGAGCTCAAGATTGAGCTGGCCAATTTTCGCCTCGCGGGCCGCGCGGCCAAATAACGGCTCTGTGGTAAAGCGTGAATAGCGCAATTGGCGCTCGCCGTTTTTCACCCAAATGGCGTTACCCAGCTCGGTGGCGTGCAGCACGTCTTCATCGAAAGCATCGGGATTACCTTGAATAAGGTACACATCTGCGGGGCAAGATTCCAACGCCTGCAATTGCGCAAGCGCCGCCTGTGGATCCAACACTACAATACCGTTTCGCGCCGGTCCATAAAGCGCCTCATAGTAAGGGGCATCTTCGACCGCGATATCGTCGTACACATCCGCCAGTAAGGTGCCGCCTAATTGCTCGCACAACGAAATGAGGCGTGGGTCCGCATCACTGCCGCCGTGTAAACCACGCACTTGTAGCTCTAATTGTTGTTTGGTGTGCAACGCTTGTTGCTTACGCTGCTCGGCGCCGTGCTCTGCACGCAGCGCTTGTTGCATGGCGGCGGTCACCTCACTGGCATCCAGTAAGGGTAAGTCTGATAACTCGCGCAGTCGCACTAATTGCTGCTGAGCCTTATGCCAGGCCGGTGCTTGGGCGCGCAGTGCCGCCACTTTGGGGGCGATAAGGTTGCGCTGAGCCTGAAACTGGCGTTGCTCGTCGGCGCAATCGGCAAGGTGCGCTTCCAACTCGATGCGCTGCTCGTCCAGCTCTGCAAGCTGCATTTCCAGCTCATCGGCATCATTCACCTGACGGCCTAACTGCGCTAGCTCAACTTGCAGGGCTTGCGCCTTATGGCGCTTATCGAGGTTTTGTGTTGCTTGTTGGTACTGTTGGCGAATACTGGTTTCACGCGCCAGCAAGGCCTGATATTCCCGGCCTTGCTCGAGTAATTGATTGGCTCGCACAAACGCCTGCGCCCGCTCCACACCGGCGTCTATGCCTTGCAATAGCGCTAAGGCATGATCGTATTGGGCGCGCGCCGCTTCTGCTAACGAAAGATGCTGGCGCTGCTCGAGCACCACGCCAGTGAGCGTTTGTTCTTTCGCCTGATGAGCCTGCTCTTCAGCTTTTGCCGTTTCGGGCGTCAGATCCGGCAAGCCACAGGTCACCTTAGCCTCGCCTAACGCGTTACGGGCTTGGCGATATTGAATGGCGCGGGTTTGTTGGGTGTCGAGCGCTTGCTGATAATCCGCCAGCTGGCTTTTTAGGCTGTCGACTTCTTCTTCCGCAGCCCCCTTGGTCGCGACGGCCAAGTCGTGCTCGTCTTGCAGCTCGGCTAGGGTTTCTTCTTGAATGGCCAGTTTTTCGGCCAGCTCATCTAATTCATATTGATAACTCTCGATTTTTTCGTTGAGCTTCACGCCGTTTAATACCCGAGCTAAGTGCTCAGAGGCCATGTCGAGCTCTTGGGTGAGCATGCGCTCGCGGGCACTTAGGTTTTCTAGCTCATCCGCCAGATAAATAAGGCGCGCGCGCTCTTCGGCCAAGATAGTGCGCTCGTGAGTGAGCGCCTTGCGTGCCGCTAATGCTTGCTCAGAGAGGCGCTTTTTCTCGGCGCTGTTGCGCACATAATCCGCCGCCACATAGTGGGTGGTTTCGGTGATCAGTTGGCGAAAAACATCGCGCTGGCGCTGGGTTTCGCGGATCGCCTCTAGGGTGCGGCGGTTTTCGAAGATGGCCGCTTCCATGTCGTTAAACGCTTGGCGAATGCCGGCGTTTTCTGGCAGCAAATAATCTTTCAGGCTGCGGCTAATGGTGCTGGAAATACCGCCGTAGAGAGAGGCTTCAATCAGGCGATAAAACTTCACCCGATCGCGCTGATCTTTGAGCTTGCGTGGCGTTACGCCCACATCAAACAAGAAGTTGTGATACTCGGACACAGTATTAAAACGGGTAAATTGCAGGTCACAACTAATGGCGGCGGCTTTCAGTTCATTGAGCGAGCGCACCTGACCACGGCCATCTTCAAGCTCGGCCAATAACAGCTCGGTGGGCTTAAAGCTGCTTATGCTCGTACTTGAGTCTGCAAGCTGTTCTCCACGTACGCTAAAGGCGGTGAGGTTAACCTTGTTATCGCGGTTCGCCACTTGCTCAAGATGCACACCAAACCAGACACGTTCGCCTTGGGAGGTGTTGATTTCTATCATCGAATAGCAATGGCCGCGCTGCAACTTGCCGTATAAACCTTTATCGCGGCTACCGGTCTGACTGCCTGCTTCTGTGGTATTGCGAAAATGCAGCAGGCTTAAGTCGGGAATTAACGCGGCAATAAAGGCCGCCATTGTGGTGGACTTACCGGCGCCGTTGCCGCCAGACAGCGTGGTCACTAAGGTGTCGAGCTCGAAAGTGCGGGCAAAGAAGCCGTTCCAGTTCACCATGGTCAGCGAGTGGAATTTACCGCGCACAAAATCTGCGTTTTCAGGCTGAGATTTCGCTATTTCATTGGCGGTAGACATGATCTCGCTGGCGCTCGCTAGCACGTTTTCGGGCAAGGATTCAGTATCGTTTACTTGAGTGCTCACAGCGTGTTCTCCTGATCATCTTGCTCATGTGCTTGATCGGCTTTAGCCTCATGCTCTTCAACATTCTCTTCCATGGCGTCCTCCTCATCCTGATGACCAGCCACTGCCTCACCATCGCGGATCATGCGCAGTTGCAACGCGCGTGGATCTTCGTCGGTGCGCACATCGGCGGCGAAGCGAAATACCGCCTCAGAAATGCGAAACTTATCTTGAGTGCCCACACTGCTCACCATGCCGAGGCGTCTGAGGCGGCGAATGGCGCTTTTCAGTTTATCTTGCAGCTTGCGCCGGTCGAGATCACTGCCACCGGCGCGCTGATTCACCATGCGTAATAAGGCGGTTTCATTAGCCAGCGTCAGCACTTCTTCTTGCAAGTCGATCAAGGAAAACACGCCTTCGTTCACTAGGCGATCTGGGCTTAAATACAAGTAGCACAATACTTTGCCGACCAGCATTTCCAGCTCAGACAAAATAGAGGTGCTGATCTCGCTGGTGGAGCGTGGGCGCAAGTAATAAAAGCCCTCGGGCGCACGCACTAATTCCACTTGATAGCGCTGATAAAAGGCTTCTAATTCTGGATAGTATTCTTGCAACAGGGAATGCACTTCCAGCTCGTCGGCACTGATGTGGCGGCCGGTACGCAGCTGGCTGTCTAGCATGGGGAATAACGGATTGGCGATGGCCTGGGCCAAACGCGGTGCAATAGCAGACTCAGTATTGGTCGATAACATGGGCTTGTACCTTGGCTCCGTGGGCGTTAATGCGTTGCCACTCTGGCTGGGCGGCGCCTAAACATTCGGCGTTAGCATGGCCGAGCTTCACTGCTTCATCTATCAGCAGGCGCGCGATATCAAAATGTTGGTAATGAGGGAAATCGGCTAAATAGCCTTTAAGCACTACCGCCATGTCCAGCGGGCGGCCCGACTCAGAAAAGTGCTCTAGATGCTCACGAATACGCCCGGATAATTCGGCGCTCACGTCCAGCATCTCGTGGTATTCCAATTCTTCTGGCAGCTGGCCGGTGACTTCGTCTGCATAGGCGGCGAGCGTCTCGGATCTCAGCTCAAGCAAAGGCTCGGCCAGTGCGATGCGCAGCTGCCAGTTATGATCTTCAAATTGGCGAATAGACTCACGCAGCCGTTGGCTAAAGGCGCGATTTTTATCCATGTCGATGGCGGTACGAATAAAGCGATGCACGTGCAGGTCGTAGCGCGACCACAGCTCGATACACTGACTGCCCCACAAGATAATGGCGTCTAAGCGCGCTTGCAGCTGCTGGCATAAGGGCGCCAAATCTTGGCCGCGCGCGTCATCTTGCAGCAGCTCTTCGATATTCAACAAGCTAAGCTGCAAACCATGTCCTGCTTTATCTAGCGTGTCTTGCAGCTCGCGCAAGGTGTGGCCGGTTTCACGCAACAGTTGCTCACAGGCGGCGATGGCGTCGTGCCAGTTTTTATGCAGCAGTGCGGCAATATTGGCTTTCACGGCATTTTGCTGCTCGTCCATGGCGCGCTGGGTATCGTCGATGCGTGCCAATTGCTCGGCCACCGAATAGGTGAGGCGCCCCGCTACGTCTTGCTGCCATTGTTCGGCGGTGGGATTGGCGGCCATGGCGGCGACTATTTTATCCAGATCCAGGCTGAGTTGTTCCAGCTGCAACGACAATTTAATTTGGCTCACATCACGCTGTGCCGCAAAGAAATCGACGATGCCCACCCCGAGTCGCGTTAGACGATACAGGCTGTCGTCGTCACCGGCTTGGGCTTGAAAGCGACTGAGCAAGCGCTGGCTCACCAAATCATTGATGGCATTGTTAGCGCGGCTAACTTGGGTGTCTTCCACCTGATTAAAGCCTTTGCTGACGAAGCTAAAGGCATGCTGCAAGTCTGCCTCAGACAACTGGGGCTGCTCGCTATTTTGGCTAAATATTTGGATCGCCAGCAACAACGCCAGCCGCTCGGGCGGCAGGCTGAGCTGACATTGCTCTTCTTTCACCCAACCTATCCAGTCCGGCAGGGTGCGGGACATGTCTGTCATCTATGTGCTCTCTTTTGGCGCTTTTGCGAGGGTCTTGTTCGCAACTACATGAATATACCGGCCTAAATGCATAAAAGGGGCTATTTTAGCGTGAGCCAGCTCCATGGCGATCACTTCATCCGCCTGCTCAAGCCTAAAGGTTTTGTTGACCATATAATCGTGGATCACGCGCACGCCGCTGCGGTCGGTTATAACAAAGCCCAGCCGCTGCAGCCAGTCATTCACCTGCTCCGGCCGACAGGGCCAGCCGGGAGTCAGTTTCTGACGTCGCTTTTTGACCAAGTCTGCATAAACGTAATCAAAATGGCCCATCACTAGGCTGTGATACAAGAGGCCATCGCGATTATAAAACATCAAGGATAAATGGCCGTCGTCCACCAACAAGGCTTCTAAGCACGCCAGTAGCTCGGCTTGATGTTCGACCCACTCTAATACCGCGTGGCACAAGATCAGATCAAACTGGCCTACATCCGACACCATGAGTGCCTGAATCGGCCCATGAATAAATTCAAACTGGCTCAAGATGCCCTTTTCAGTGACTTGTTCTTGTGCCAGCGCCAGCATGTCGGCAGATAAATCGCACAGTACAACACTGTGACCCAAGGCGGCCAAGCCTTGCGATAAAGGCCCAAAGCCACCGCCCGCATCTAAGATACGCAGTTTTTTACCCTGAGGTAAGGCAGCTAAAAGCGCATCCAGATCCCGCTGTAATACGGCTAATCGAATGTGGCCTTTGGTGGTGCCATAAATGTTGCGGGCAAACACACCTGCTTTGCTATCAAAATTGGTATTGGACTGCACGGCTATTTCTTAACGACTCAGGGGCCGCTATTCTGTCATAACCTTGAGCCTTAACAAATGAGTGCGTGCGTGGGATCTGGTTTTTTGTTGAAGAAATGGCTAGGTAGCCTGTTATTACCGCTGCCCTTGCTGTTAATTATCAGTGTCATTGGCTTAATGTTGTTGCTTAAACAACATAAACGCAGTGGCGGCGGCTTAGTGTTGTTCGCGCTGTTTAGCCTGTGTTTACTCTCTACACGCCCAGTGGCTAATGCGTTAATTCGGCCATTGGAAAGCCAATATCCGCCTTACTTGGTCGATGCTGCTATTGAACACTCAGTACACGACATTATCGTGCTGGGTGCCGCTCAAGTGGCCGATCCGCGATTACCACTGCTCAGCCAATTGGGTAATGCGGCCTTGGAGCGTATTAGTGAAGGTGTGCACTTGGCCTTGGCGTATCCGGACGCGCGATTAATCGTCAGCGGTTATGCCGGCGGTGAAGGACGCTCCAGTGCCGAGCTGTACAGTGCGGTGGCACAACGTTTTGGCATAGATAAGTCGCGCATTATCGAACTGCCTGAGCCTAAAGATACAAGTGAGGAAGCCACCGCCATAGCGCCGCTGATTAAGGGCCGACAGGCGCTGCTGGTCACATCCGCCAGTCACATGCCGCGCGCTATGCGTTTATTTATTAAGCAGGGAGCCGAGCCTATCGCCGCACCCGTTGGTCACCTAGCAAAAGAGAGCCGCGCTAAACTACCCTTCTACACGTATCTGCCTAACGCACGCTATCTCGAGCGGAGCGAAACCGCTTGGCATGAATATTTGGGGCTGTTAAAAGAAGCATTAAGCCGTCAGCGGTAAACGATCAGCTAAAGCTGCGTGGTGTTTTAATTTTGGTGACGCTTTACGCCAACAGCCAGCTGCAACAGAAAGACGACACTTTGCTGCGCGGGCAAAAATGGTGTTAGATTTAGTCTTAGTTTTTAACTGACAGCTTATCGCTTCCGGCTTAACGCTCCCCGAAGGGGATGGCCTTGCTTGAGGCCTGCCTCTATAATCCCCCCATTTAATGCATAGACCTGCACAGGAATAACAACAATGACACAGACTACACGACAGATCTTAGTGATGGGCAACTGGAAGCTGAACGGCAATAAAGCCATGGTCGCCGACCTTATTGGCGCGCTGAAGGCGCCGGCGGCTGAGTGCCCAAATGTGGCCGTAGCCGTGTGTCCGCCTGTGTTATTTTTAGGCCAAGCTCAAACTTTATTGGCCGACAGCCTAATAGCCTTAGGCGCGCAGGATGTGGATTTAAATAGCGTAGGCGCCTTTACCGGTGAAAACTCGGCTGCCATGT
This sequence comes from Candidatus Oceanisphaera merdipullorum, assembly GCA_018883865.1. Taxonomy (GTDB): domain Bacteria; phylum Pseudomonadota; class Gammaproteobacteria; order Enterobacterales; family Aeromonadaceae; genus Oceanimonas; species Oceanimonas merdipullorum. The sequence goes on along the minus strand of JAHLFI010000002.1, from coordinate 8,563 downwards.
ATAAAGAGTTTGGCGTGCAGTATGTGTTGGTAGGTCACAGCGAGCGCCGCACCTTGCATCGCGAGTCTGACGCCACCGTGGCCGCTAAGTTTGCCGTGGTACAGACGGCTGGCTTAACGCCGGTATTGTGTATCGGTGAAACTGACGCCCAGTTTGAAGCCAATGAAACCCAAGCCGTGGTTGAGCGCCAGCTGCAAGCTGTGATTGATCACTCTGGCATCCATGCCTTTAATAATGCCGTGATCGCCTATGAACCTGTCTGGGCCATTGGCACCGGCAAGACGGCGACGCCAGACATCGCCCAAAAGGTGCACGCGGCGATTCGCACCTTTTTAGCTGGCTTTGATGCCGCTATCGCCGCTAAGGTACAAATCCTCTACGGTGGTTCCGTGAAAGGTGCCAGTGCCGCCGGTTTATTTGCCATGAGTGATATCGACGGTGCCTTAGTGGGCGGTGCCGCCCTGCAAGCCGAGGAATTTGCCGCCATTATTCGCGCCGGCGCTTGAATACAGAGTAAAGGGTAAGACGTGAGGTGTGAGTTACTTCCCCTCACGCCTCTCTCCTAAAGCCGCACAACTAAAAAGAGATAACCATGATTAAACGCATTGGAGTGTTAACCAGTGGTGGTGATGCGCCTGGCATGAACGCCGCCATTCGCGCGGTGGTGCGTGCAGGCCTGCATCATAATCTGGAAGTATTTGGTATCCACAGTGGTTACAAAGGCTTAGTCGAAAACGACATCATCCCGCTCGACCGCCATTCGGTATCTGATGTCATCACCCGTGGTGGCACCTTCTTAGGCTCGGCGCGGTTTCCCGAATTTAAAGAGCACGCCGTGCGCCAACAAGGGGTCGAAAACCTGAAACAGCATGGCATAGATGCGCTGGTGGTCATTGGCGGCGATGGCTCTTATATGGGTGCCATGAGCCTAACGGAGATGGGATTTCCCTGCATCGGTATTCCCGGCACTATAGATAACGACATTGGTGGCACCGACTTTACTATCGGCTTTGATACGGCACTGAATGTGGCAGTGGAAGCCATCGACCGGCTGCGTGACACATGCAGTTCGCACAACCGAATTTCAGTGGTCGAAATCATGGGCCGCCACTGCGGTGATTTGACCTCATCTGCCGCCGTGGCCGGTGGCGCCGAATACGTTATCATCCCCGAAATGGCCTTTAATCAAGACGAGCTGATCCAGCAAATTTATGAAGGCGTGGCCAAGGGTAAGAAACACGCCATAGTGGCGATTTGTGAAAATATGTGTGATGCCAATCGCTTGGCTTTTGATATTCAAGCGGCCACCGGCCGTGACACCCGCGCCACTATTTTGGGGCACATTCAACGCGGCGGCACGCCTACTGCCCAAGACCGCATCATGGCCAGTCGCATGGGCGCACGCGCTGTTGAATTATTGATTGAAGGCCATGGTGGACGCTGCGTGGGCTTGCAAAGCAATAACATAGTGCATCACGATATTATCGACTGTCTTAAGCACTTGAAGCGGCCTTTCAACGAAGAAATGTATCAGCTATCAAATATCTTGTTCTAATGCGCATTTTAAATGCAACTTAGTTGTTTTGGATCACGTTCATTCTCGTTTTGCCTACTTATACTGACTTCGAGTTCAAGACCCGGTAACAGTGAATGAGCAGGAGCAGAGCATGAGTGGATGTTGTGGCGGTTGCGGTGGCGAGCACACCAAGCAAGAACAAGAAACGTCAGAAGCACAGGCGGAATACAGTCAGTCAAACGCTGAATAAGTGTCAGCCCGACGCTGAATACATTGCAATTAAGATTGAGTAATAACAGAAGACGCGAAGCCTCATGGCCTCGCGTCTTCTCGTTTTGGGCTGTGGGAAACGACCCCAGCGCTGGCAAGGTTATTAATCAGCCTTGTGTTAATACTGTGAATATTATGTTAATCAATAGCTTGTGCTAGCGGCTAGGCTACTTCTTTGCCTGACAGGCCACCCTCAGTGCCATTGTGAAATGAGCCAGAAAGTCCGATAATGAACGCTGTCATTTTAAATCGCCGAGTGATCATGTCTGAATACTTATTGCTCTTTGTCGGCACCGTGCTAGTCAATAACTTCGTCTTGGTGAAGTTTTTAGGCTTATGCCCGTTTATGGGCGTGTCCGGAAAATTAGAAACCGCTATCGGCATGGGGATGGCCACCACCTTCGTGCTGACGCTCGCCGCTGCGTGCTCGTATCTGGTGAACCAATACATCTTACTGCCGCTGGAGCTGACCTATTTGCGCACCTTGTCTTTTATCTTGGTGATCGCCGTGGTGGTGCAATTTACCGAAATGGTGGTGCATAAAACCAGCCCGACCCTGTATCGTTTACTGGGCATTTTCTTGCCGCTGATCACCACTAACTGTGCCGTGCTCGGCGTGGCCCTGCTCAACATCAATGAACAACATAACTTTATGCAAAGCCTGATCTATGGCTTTAGTGCCGCCTTAGGCTTTTCTCTGGTGTTAGTCTTGTTTGCCGCCATGCGTGAACGCCTCGCCGGTGCCGATGTGCCGGCCCCCTTTAAAGGCGCGGCGCTGGCCATGATCACCGCCGGTTTAATGTCACTGGCTTTTATGGGCTTTACCGGCTTGGTGAAGTTGTAATGAGTAATATCTTAATCGCCATTGGCGTACTGGCGCTGTTGGCGCTGATTTTTGGTCTGATCTTGGGTTTCGCCGCCATTAAATTTAAGGTGGAGTCCGATCCCATCGTCGAGCAGCTCGACGAGCTACTACCGCAAACCCAATGCGGCCAGTGCGGTTATCCGGGCTGTCGGCCTTATGCCCAAGCCGTGGCCGATGGTGAGGACATTAATAAATGCGTGCCCGGCGGCGATGCCACCATGCGCAAAATCGCCGACTTAATGGGCGTTGAGCCACAGAGCATGGGTGAAGCCGCCGCCATTCCCGAAAAGCGGGTCGCCTTTATTCATGAAGACATGTGCATCGGCTGTACTAAGTGCATTGCGGCCTGCCCTGTGGATGCCATAGTGGGCGCCACTAAGGCCTTGCATACGGTGATTGTTGACGAGTGCACCGGCTGCGACTTGTGTGTGGACCCCTGCCCCACCAACTGTATCGAAATGGTGCCCATTAGCACCACCACAGATAACTGGAAATGGCAGCTGCAGCCCATCGCCATCAAGCAGGTAGAGTAAGATGTCGTTGTTAACTTCCTTAGTAGAAAATCTTAAAGCCGGCCAACTGCATAGTTTTCACGGTGGCATACATCCGCCTGAGCGTAAGTCACCTGCCAATCTCACCCCCATCAGCGATGCAGGCTTAGCCGATGAATTCGTGTTGCAGGTGCGCCAGCACATAGGCCAAGCGGCACAATTGAACGTGAAGGTGGGTGAGCGGGTGCTCAAAGGCCAAGCGCTCACCGAGCCGCTTAATCCCATGATGGTGCCGGTACATGCGCCAACGTCCGGCACCATTTCCGCCATCGAAGACAGATCCTTATGCCACCCTTCAGGTTTAAGCGGCTTGTGTATAGTACTTAAAACTGATGGCCTAGATGAATGGCGCCCGCGTTTTCCCTTGGCGGATTACACTGCAGTCGAGCCGCAAGCATTAATCACTCACATTCATCAAGCAGGCATTGCCGGCTTGGGCGGCGCCGCCTTTCCGACCAACGTTAAATTAGCCGCGGGTTTGCCGGTAACGCAATCACCCGCCCCAGCCCATGAACAAACCGAACCTAAACAAGCGGTCAAAAAGCAAATAGACACGCTTATCATCAATGGCGTGGAATGCGAGCCCTACATCAGTGCCGATGACCGCTTAATGCGTGAGCATGCGAGCGAAATTTTGCAAGGCATCGATATCTTACGCCATATCGTTAAGCCGACGCTGACCATATTGGCCGTAGAAGACAATAAGCCAGAGGCCTTAGCCGCCCTTATTGCAGCAAAAAATGCGCAAGAGACGAAAGGTGATAACGAAGACAGCCTGCTGATCATTGCCGTGCCGACTAAGTATCCGTCTGGCGGCCAAAAACAACTGATTGAAGTACTCACAGGCCTGCAAGTCCCACACCATGGCTTGTCGTCCGACTTAGGCATAGTGATGCAAAACGTGGGTACCGTATTTGCGATTCAGCAAGCCATTATTAATGATGAGCCGCTGATCCGACGCGTAGTGACCTTGGCCGGCGAAGCCTTTGCCCATCCCGGCAATGCGTGGGTGCATATCGGAACGCCCATACGTTACTTGCTGAAACGCTATGGACTAAGTGCGGAGCCGGAGCAGCGCATTATTATTGGTGGGCCCATGATGGGCTTTACCCTGCACTCAGCTGCAGCCCCTATTATAAAAGGCTGCAATTGCATACTGGCCCCCAAAGCCGCCGAGCTCGCCCCCCCCGCCGAAGAAATGGCCTGTATTCGTTGCAGCAAATGTGCCGACGTCTGCCCCGCTAGTTTGTTGCCCCAGCAGCTGTATTGGTATGCCCGCAGCGACGAGCACGACAAGCTCGAAAGCCATAATTTGTTTGACTGTATCGAATGCGGCGCTTGTGCCTATGTGTGCCCCAGCAATATACCGTTAGTGCAATATTACCGGGTGGCCAAGGCCGACATTCGCCAAGTACGCCATGAAGCCGAGCAAGCGGAGCGCGCCAAGGAACGCTTTGAAGCCCGCCAAGCCCGTTTGGCACTGGAAAAAACGGAGCGTCAAGAACGCCAAGCTAAGGCCGCCGCCGAGCGCAAAACACGCATGGCCGAGCAAGCCGCCAAAACCGGAGCAGATCCTGTGGCCGACGCACTGGCGCGCGTGAAAGCACGCCAGCTTATGGAAGGCAAAGACGGCGCTCCCCAGACACCGGAAGAAATGGCAGCCGCGCGCGCCGCGCGCAAAGAAGAAGCCAAACGCAATCGCGCCTTAAAAGCCGCAGCAGTCAATGGCGCGCCTGTTGATGAAAGCGCGGTTGCCAGCTCGACTGGAGGCAAAAACCCTGCTGTGCTCGCCGCCCTTGCCAAAGCGAAAGCGCGTCAAGCCGCTGAATCCACGGCGGCAAAAGACGTCGAGCCCAGTTTGGATACCGCCGCCACGCCCGCTAAAAATCCAGCTGTGGCCGCTGCCATCGCAAAAGCTAAGGCGGCACAAGCGGCAGCAAACAAACGCGACAGTGGTAATGAAAAGGTCGATCATAAAAAAGAAGCCATTAAAGCCGCAGTGGCGCGCGCGAAAGCCCGCCAAGAAGCCGAGTTGCAAGCAGCCATGGCCGCACTCAAGCCAAGCACCGGCGATTTTGCTGTTACCAGTGCGGCAACGCCAAAAACCACAGAACAAGACACACAAGCGACGAGCAGTAACACTGAAGCTAATAATACGGGGGTCCTTGACCAAACGGCTATTGCCAACCCAGTCGCCCCCGAAAGCACGGCTCCAGAGGATGCAAAAAAAGCCGCCATTCAAGCTGCAGTAGCGCGCGCTAAGGCTCGCAAGGCTGCACTTGCCGCCGACTCAGCGGGTCAATCTCCTGTACCAATCAGTGACGAGCCAAACGCAGGCCCTGAGCTTGCATTAGACGCGGCGGCGACCAAGCAAGCCGCCATTCAAGCCGCAGTGGCGCGCGCTAAGGCTCGCAAGGCCGCACTTGCCACCGACTCAGCGGCTCAATCTCCTGTACAAGTCAGTGACGAGGCAACCGCCAGCCCTGAGCCAGCATTAGACGCGGCGGCGGCCAAGCAAGCCGCTATTCAGGCTGCAGTGGCGCGCGCTAAGGCTCGGCAAGCGGCAAAAGTCGCTTCACCCCCCTCAAACAAAGAAGACGAGTCATAATGGCGTTAACAATTAGCAGCTCACCGCACGACCGTGCTCCGCTCGACACTCCCACCTTAATGCGGCGCGTGTGTTATTGCCTGATCCCCGGCATTGCCGCCCAGTGGTGGTTCTTTGGTGCGGGCAGCCTAATACAAATGCTGCTGGCCGTGCTTACCGCCTACTTAGCTGAAGCCTTAGTGTTGGCCTTGCGGGGTCGGCGGTTCACGGCGCTAAAAGATAATTCAGCCCTGCTTACCGCGTTGTTAATTGGCATTGCTATACCGCCGCTGGCCCCTTGGTGGCTGGTGGTCATAGGTACCGCCTTTGCCATCATAGTCGCCAAGCAGCTGTATGGCGGCATTGGCCAAAACCTGTTTAATCCCGCCATGATTGCCTATGTATTGCTATTGGTTTCGTTTCCGCTGCACATGACCACTTGGTTGCCTCCGCTGGAATTGCAGCTGTATCCAGTAAGCTTTGCTGACAGTGTGTCGGCCATTTTTACCGGTTTTACCCAAGACGGCTTTAGCCCACATCAGCTGCGCGAGCTGGCGGATGGCACTACCATGGCCACGCCGCTCGATACGTTAAAAACCGGCTTTACCCAAGGCCACACGGCACAGGAGATCTTGGCTAATCCGGTATTCGGCACCTTAGCAGGCTTGGGCTGGAATTGGGTTAATCTGGCCTACTTAGCCGGTGGCTTGATAATGCTGAAGTTGCGCTTAACCAGTTGGACCATACCCGTATCTATCTTGCTGAGTCTGTTTGTGGCGAGCGTTATCGGCTTTTTATTTGCACCAGACGGTACCGCCAGCCCCACGCTACATTTATTGTCGGGCGCGACTATGCTTGGCGCCTTCTTTATCGCCACCGATCCGGTAACGGCAGCCACCACCTTTAAGGGGCGTCTGGTTTATGGCGCCTTGATCGGCATACTGATTTACCTTATTCGCACCCTTGGCGGCTATCCGGACGCGGTCGCCTTCGCCGTGCTACTGGCAAACCTCACCGTGCCCATGATAGACGCCCTGACCAAGCCTACCACCTATGGAGCGGCCCGCTAATGTTGGACATGATGCGCAAACACGCCTTCACCTTGGCGATATTTGCATTGGTGTGCACGGCGTTAATCGCCCTCACCCACCGCTTAACGCAAGGCACTATTCTTGAACAAGAGCAGTCACAATTACTTAAAGTACTCGATGAATTATTGCCCGAGAGTAACCACGACGAGCCTTTGTTTGAGCACTGCGTCCTAGTTACCAGTCCCCAGTTTTTAGGCAGTAATAATCCGCTACCGGTATTTACCGCAGTGAAAAATGGTCAGCCACAAGGCTATGCCATCGAAGCCATCGCGCCCGATGGCTACAGCGGCGACATTAAACTGATAGTCGGCGTACAAATTGACGGCACCTTAAGCGGCGTGCGGGTATTAAGCCATAACGAAACGCCCGGCCTTGGCGATAAAATTGAGCTTAAGCGATCACCTTGGATCTTAAGTTTTAATGGCAAGTCCATGACAGATGAAAAAGACCCTAGCTGGGCAGTGCGCAACGATGGCGGTCAGTTTGATGCCTTTAGCGGCGCCACCATTACCCCCAGAGCCGTGGTAAAAGCGGTGGGTAAGGTATTGTTATTAGTACAGCAACAACCACAATTGATAAGCCAAGCGCCTGCCTGTGGAGATACCTTATGAGCGACCAATATAAAGAGATAATCCGCCAAGGGTTATGGAGTAACAACCCCGCCTTGGTACAAATTTTAGGCCTGTGTCCCGTGCTTGCGGTAACCAGTACCGTGACCAACGCCATGGGCTTAGGCCTGGCCACCTTGCTGGTATTGGTGTGCTCAAACACCAGTGTTTCTTTGGTGCGCAGATGGGTGCCCAACGAAATACGTATTCCTATCTATGTGATGATAATTGCCAGCGTAGTGACGTGCGTGCAGCTACTGATGAACGCCTACACCTATGGCGTGTATCAATCATTGGGCATTTTTATTCCCCTGATCGTCACCAACTGCGTGATCATCGGCCGCGCCGAAGCTTTCGCCTCGAAGAACAGTGCGCCCTTGGCAGCACTTGATGGTTTGATGATGGGCTTAGGCTTTACCTGCGTGCTGTTAGTGCTGGGTGGCATTCGCGAATTACTCGGTCAAGGCACCTTATTTGATGGTGCCGAAGCACTATTAGGCGATTGGGCAACTGTGCTACGCATGGACGTACTGCATCTTGATAACGGCTTCTTACTGGCGATATTGCCGCCCGGTGCCTTTATCGGTTTAGGCCTATTAGTGGCCACTAAAAACTGGCTAGATAATAAATTCGCCGCAAAAGTGGTGCCCGCTCCTAAAGCCGAAGTGACCCGCGCTCGCGTGACCTCGCTATGAATCGCGTCACCATTATGAATTGCATGTTGTTATGAATCAGGTATGGCTATGAACAAAGATAAACGCCGGCAAATTTTGGAGCGCCTGCGCGAAAATAACCCCAACCCCACCACAGAGCTCAATTTTCGTAACCCTTTCGAGCTGCTAATTGCGGTGTTATTGTCGGCTCAAGCCACGGATGTGAGTGTGAATAAGGCCACTATCGGCCTGTTTACTGCCGGCCCTACGCCTGAAGCCATGCTGGCGCTAGGTGTAGATGGCGTAAAAGAGCACATTAAAACGATCGGCCTGTTTAACACTAAAGCTGTGAACGTCATTAAAACCTGCACTATGTTAGTGGAGCTGCATAACAGCCAAGTGCCAGAAAACCGCGAGGCACT
>JAHLFI010000114.1 GCA_018883865.1 Candidatus Oceanisphaera merdipullorum | reverse complement strand
GGCTTGCTGAGCGCGTGGCGTGGCAATCCTTTGGATTCTGTCTTGATGGGGTTGTCTAGCGTGATCCGTGCTATGCCGGTGTCTGTGCTGGGTGTGATATTTATCTTGCTGTTTGCTCTGAATTGGGACTGGTTTCCGGTTGCTGGATTTGGCACACCGGCTCATTTGGTGTTGCCAGCACTGACTTTAGCGTTAAGTTTGGCCGCCGTATCCAATCGCGTGGTCAGAGATTCGGCGAAGCGAACTTTTAAAGCGGCCTTTTACCAATTTTCTCGAGTGAAAGGCTTATCTAGATGGCAGACATTTCGACAGCACGGGGTGCGCAATATAGCGGTGCCAGTCGTGGCATTTCTGGGTATTCAGCTTGTGAGCATGATTGAAGGGATTGTGATGATTGAGTCGTTGTTTTCGTGGCCAGGAATTGGCCATGGCTTGGCTCATGCCATTTTTGCTCGTGATATTCCGGTGATTCAAGGCGCGGCCTTGGTGATGGGGATATTGTTTGTTTTGCTCAATACCTTGGTGGATATCATCTGTCTTTGGATTGACCCAAGAGGAGCAGAAAAACAATGAAAATGACACCTTCTCAATGGTCCGGCTTGTGTATTTTACTGGGGCTGTTGGCGTTCTCGTTATTAGGTATTTCGCTGTCTTCTTACAGCTTGTCACAGCAAAATTTAAACGCCATTTTGGAAGCACCTTCAGCTGCCCATTGGCTGGGCACAGATCAATATGGTCGTAGCATGTTAACGCGCATGGCGCAGGCGGTGGGCTTGTCGTTTGCGTTAAGCCTAATGTGTATGTTGACATCGTCCCTGCTCGGAACCGCCTTGGGCGTGTGGGCCGTATGGGGTGGCAAGAGGCTCGATACTGCCTTGGGGATTGTGGTAAATATTTTACTCGCGTTACCTGGATTGGTGGTGGTGCTGTTGTTTGCAGCCATAGTACCGGGCTCTTTCTTGATGTTGTATTTAGCCATTTCCTTGGTGCAATGGGTGGAATATTTCCGCGTGGTACGAGCCATCACGCAAGGCGTGATCCAGAGTCCGGCAAGACAGTCTTCACAGATGATGGGCTTTGGCCGCTGGTATCAATTCAAGCGTCATATTTGGCCTGCTATTTCGCCTTCGGTTTTCACCTTGGCGGCATTTGGTGGCGCAAACGCGATTTTAACCATGGCCTCACTTGGTTTCGTTTACGTAGGCATTCAGCCACCTGTGGCTGAACTTGGCTTGATGACGGTTGAGTTGTTCCCGTATTACAGCGATGCACCTTGGTTATTAGCTCAGCCCTTGGTGGTGATTGCTTTGATGGTGTTTGCATTTCATTTATTGGCGGGGAAACGAGCATGAGTGTGTTGCTGAGGTTAAGCGATGTAGCCGTTTATGCGGGTGACACCTGTTTATTAGCGCCTATCTCTTTGGTATTAAAACAAGGGCAGCCGTTAACCATTTTGGGACAAACAGGCTCCGGTAAGAGTCTGTTGGCACAAGCCATTATGGGATTATTACCCGACGATTTACGTGTATCGGGTGAAATAGCCGTATTTGGCAAGACGATGACAGTTGAAGAGCGTCAGGCTTTGTGGGGCCGAGAACTGGTGATGTTGCCCCAAGAACCTTGGCATTCGCTTGATCCCTTGATGAAGGGGGTTGATCAAGTCAAAGAGGTTTATCAATTCGTACGAAAAAAAGATCCCCAAGAGGCTCTGGTTACTGCCGAAGACGATTTACGCCACGTAGGCTTGGCTGATAGTGGACATAAACGACCTGATGAGCTGTCTGGCGGTATGGCACAACGTCTGGCAATTACCGCCGCCACCGCAGGCGGCGCACATGTTATCTTGGCCGATGAACCAACTAAAGGACTGGATGTATCACGTCGAGATGGCATTGTGCAGTTATTGCAGGCTCGTTCGAGTGCGGGTAGTTTACTGACGATTACCCATGATGTGGCGGTGGCTCGCCAATTGGGTGGGTTACTCATGGTGATGAAAGCAGGCCATTTGGTGGAGCAAGGGGAAGCGGATCAAATATTAGAGTTCCCTAAAGATAATTACACGCGTGAATTAATAGCCGCCGAGCCAAGTGCGTGGTCTGAAATGGCGCCGCCGATTCGCCGCAACAGCGCGGAGGAAATTTTAGTTGCTGATAGATTAACCTTGGCACGAGGTGGGCGAACCTTGTTCGACGGTTTGTCTTTTTCTATCAAGCGCGGTGAAGTGGTTGGTATCGTGGGCGACAGTGGTTGTGGCAAGTCGTCTCTTGGCGATGCCTTGCTTAACTTATTGCCAATTTCGGCCGGCAGTATTACTCGTCCTAATAAGGCAGGTAAGCCTTATCAATGGCTAAAGCTCTATCAAGACCCACCTTCTGCGTTTTCTTCTAGTGTGACGCTCGGTCAGTTATTGGATGATTTGGTGCTTTTACATGGTATCGATAAAGCCCGTATTTCGCCTTTGATGGCTCGCCTGAGTTTGCCAACAGGGATCCTTGAGCGTACTTGCATGGCAGTTTCGGGTGGTGAGTTACAGCGTTTTGCCATATTGCGGGCCCTGTTGTTGGATCCGGTGTTTCTGTTTGCTGATGAACCAACGTCACGTCTTGATCCGATCACAGCAAAAGAGGTGATAGCGTTATTGGTAGAGCTGGCAAGTGAAGCCAATTGTGCTGTGTTGTTGGTCAGTCATGATGCGGCACTGGTTCAAAAAACGTGCCATCAGGTTATTACTATATAGAGGGACTTATCGAGTTGCGGCATTGAGATCGCGCTTTTTCTCGATGCTTGTAACAAGATTAATGTTAAGTCATTCAGCCAGCCTTATTTGATACAGCGCATATCAGATAGAGCATGGCTGATGATTGTGGCTCAGCTCCCATGCTGCTGTAGACATAGCTCGGACTGATCCATTAACGTTAGTCAAGGTTGCTGCTAGACTCCACAATTTTTACGCCGATGCCCTACATAATCTGATTTGACAGAACCTTCCTACCAATAGCCATGTTTGGGGCAGCCTCTTTATTAATAACCAGCATAGTAATACAGAATTTTTTGTTAGCTATATGGTGGATTTTTTTGATGTACCCCTGCAACTAACCAACAACGGGTTAGTGCTTACAGTGCCTGATGCTTGGCTTTGTTTACGTCCAGTGTCAGAACTGCGATATAGTACGGAGGTAGCTGTTGAACTAATTTAACAGGGCATAGGAGATAGAGAATCCAATTAAGAGTTATATAATAAAGAATTAGTTAATCATTGATTAAGGCATATCTATGTTCAAATTATTAAATCTCAGCCCCATCAAAGCTCTTGCAGTTCTCATGACGCTTACTCTTCCTAATTTGGCAATAGCCGAAGGCTTACCGTTAATACCCGCAACATCTGACAGGTCGCTATTACCTTCTAGTACCGCGGGATGGAAAGAGGTTTCATTCTCTTGGGGCGAAGTCAATCATGAAACTGGTGCTAGAAAGGCAGCAACTAATTTGTCTCCATTGGATACGAATAATGGCACCTTAAATATAATAGCTCAGATAGGTCATAGTAGTGGGGGGGATAAGCGACTTTACATACTTTTGCACTACATGGATAACACCCTTGCTTGTCTGCCGCAAGATCAAGCTCCCAAAGGCACATTTTCAATAAATGACCAATTAATAAAAGCGTTTTTTTGGTGCCAGAAGGACCCTGAAATTAAAGGCAGCGCTACTTTTGTAAGTATCACGCCTGAGACAGAATTAGGGCAGGAATTCCTAAGAAAAAGCTTTGAGTCGGATGAGAGCTCCGTATTTTTTGAGTACGAAGGCATTAAAGCCAATATATCAACGGTAGGGTTTAAAAAAGCATGGGATAGTGTTGAATCCGGTGCGATCTAAACGAACCCAAACTAAATAAGCTAAGAGCTGGTACTTATCATCGAATAACGACAGGAAGTTTGGTTGACAGGCCTCTAACTTCACTAGGTTGCTAGAAAAATGCTGCATGACGATTGAAATGAAACCAGGTTATGCCTACATGATCGATCATTAATACAGATGCACGTTTATGATGAAAATAACCAGCCGGATACTTTCTTCTGAATTCCGTCCAGCGTTACTATTACTACGGTAGTCAAACCAAGGAGCCCGGTAATGATTAGATTTTAACGTCGACAAGATATGTTGTGACTAATATGCACATCAAGTGAGATTAATACTCATTTTTATTTAAGGGTGCTATGAAAGGTCTACTTGTTGAACGAATCAGTTAGATGAGTAGGGTGACTAACGGAAGAGCCCTGAAGTGGTTATCAGCTTGCTTGAGTTTTGGTTGATTGTTAGGGCGAGGGAGCGGCCAAAGTAGCTTTGTAGCCGGAGAATGTTTGCGTAAGCTTTATAGCTTCGAAGATGGCAGCTATGAGGTTTATAGATGCAGCAGTCGACTGTCTCCATACAAAGAGATTGTATAACTGAGGTGTAAGCTTCTGGCAATGGGTCACCAATAGGCCACCAGAAAGTACTTAAAGACTAAAAACAAAAAAGGCCACTTCTAAGAAGTGACCTAAGTTGTTGTTTTGATTGGTCGGCGTGAGAGGATTCGAACCTCCGACCCCTAACACCCCATGCTAGTGCGCTACCAAGCTGCGCTACACGCCGAATCGGAATCAACTATATAAGTCAGAGTAAGGGCGTGCAAGCTCCTTTTGTCGTTTCACGTTTGTTTGCTGCTTTCTTATTCGTTATGGCTCATTGTCGAGCATGTTAGTGCCAATCTTGGCTTTTTTCGCTTACAAAACGGCTACCAAGCTCATCGAGCTGGCGTACTTTAAGCCGAAGGGCCCTGTTTTCTATACATAGCTATTTTGTCATACTAAGCAGTTATTGGCGGCCTGCGCTTGATGCACCTAACTCTCAACTCATAATACCAAGTGATATCCTTATGAACCCAAGCTCCCTCGCGATGACGCAAGACCAACAAGACCAATATTGGATGCGCCAAGCCATGCTATTGGCGGCAAAGGCCGAGGCCGAAGACGAGGTGCCAGTAGGTGCACTGGTTGTCTATCAAGGGCAATGTATCGGCGAGGGCTGGAATCGCTCAATCGGCAGCCATGATGCCACGGCACATGCGGAGATAATGGCGTTGCGTCAAGCAGGCCTCGCCTTAGGTAATTATCGGCTGTTGGACTGCACCTTATATGTGACACTTGAACCCTGCATCATGTGCAGTGGTGCTATGATCCACAGCCGTATTGCGCGGCTGGTGTATGGCGCGCCCGATACAAAAACCGGTGCCGTTGACTCCAC
>JAHLFI010000113.1 GCA_018883865.1 Candidatus Oceanisphaera merdipullorum | reverse complement strand
GTCCATGGCATTTGACGGTTGACTCTGACAATGCCCTCGGCCTCTTCCGGTGATATTGAGCCAGCAGAGAGTACCAACAGCTAGCTTTGAGCCAAGTGGGAAGGTAGAGCGCGTCGGCTCAGCCAACCATCCGCACCAAGGAGGGCGCGGTTTGAGCCCCCATGACTAGGTTTACGGCGAGTCGGTGGAGCAGTGCGCTCTGCCTGACATCGCCATTAAGCACAACAAAAAGAGGTGACTAAGAGACAGGCGTAAGGCTTATAACTGAGCGCTTTTTTGCAGCCATTCTCCCACTTCGGTCACGGCCAGCACTTCCCCTACGGCGTCACCTTGCACCAACAATGTCGCGCCCTGTACTTCTAATGACAGACTTTCTAATATAGCTAACTCGCTGGCATGCTCGACACCACAACAAACTAAGGGCTGCGCCAACACCTTGGCCATGGCTAATAAGGTGACGAGCTGACGCCGTGATTGTTCATTGTGTTCAATGCCCGTACAAAAAGTGGCATCCAACTTCAGCCAATTAAGCGGTAATAGTGACAAAGGCCCCAGGGCGGCGCCCCCACTACCAAATTCAGTGAGCATAATGCGAATACCCACGGCGCTAATACGCTGCAAGATGGCTGTTGCCGCTGGCACATCCTGAGCGACAGTATGCTCATTAACCTCTAATACTAAACTGGTGGCCGGTAAGGAAAAGCTCTGCAATACCGTCATTAAGGTGACTTCTATGCCGGGTCGAAATAACGACGCGGGTAGCGTTAGACTAACAAATAAGGGCGCGGATGAATGGCGTTGCCATACGCTCATCTGACCGCAAATGGCCTGCAAGCTCCAGATCAAGACACTTTCAGAACACTGATACAGCTCAGTCATGCGTTCTAACTCCCCCGGCGCTATCATGCCAAATTGGGGGTGATGCCAACTGGTTAATACCTGTAAACCTAGGCACTGCTGAGCCGGCCACGCTAACAACGGCTGTAGTTGCAACGTCAGATTATTACGGTGAAGGGCAGTAGACAAGTCTTTGGCTAGTTGCTGGCGGCGGGACATCTCTTTTAGTAACGACGCATCAAAAAATACATAGGGTTGTTGTCGCTGTTTGCACAGCTCCAAGGCCAGCTCGCCACGCGCTTGCAGATCCACCAAATTATCCGCATCGAAAGGGTACAAAACCACCCCTATAAGCGGTTCCATATAAAAATCATAGCCATCGATAGTCACCTTCTGACTCAAGGCTTGAGTGAATCTCGATATTTGTGCGCGAATATCAGCCAGCTCAACCACGCCCCTGCCTAAGATAACTAAACCGCCCTGGCTGGGTTGGGCAAGATATTCGTGTGCTAATAAACTACCTTGTAACCGCTCACAGCAGGCTTGCAACAGCTTATCCACCACTTTAAAACCGAAACGCTGATAATGACGACTTAAGTCTTTAAGCTCTAACAGAGTAAGACTAAAAGGCTGGTCTTGTTCAATCAGCGTGCTGATCTGGCGCTGCAAAGCAAAACGGTTCGGCAGCCCAGTGAGGGGGTCTTGTTGTTGTAAGCTCCAGTACCGACGCAATTCGCGAAATAACAGCAATAACAACAGTAACAAGGTGATAAAGAATCCTGTTATTTGCTGATAAAGCTGCTTGCCTAATTGAAGATAGGTTTGGTCATATTCCGCATAAAAACGCACGTTATCATGCATTAATGCACTGACTGTGCGGGCTAGTGGCTCTACATAGGGGCTGAGGCCTGTCAAAATAACTAAATAGTTACCTGAGTCAGGCTGCAACCCTTCCACTATCGGCTCTAATTCATGGATACGGGCATCAATTTGGCGGATCAGTAACCACAGTTCTTGGCGCTCGCCTAGGGAGCCTTGGTACTGATTACTAAGCAGCACAGGTGTTCTGCTCCACAGAATATCGTAGCGCAGCATAAGGTCATCTTGGCTAATAGCATCCGCATGGCGTAAGCGCACCGCATCCAAAAATCGGATCATTTCTAACTGCAATTGCATCAGTGACCAAGGCACTTCATAGGTACGCTGCTCAAGCAAAGAGCTGTGATAACGGATCTTGCTCAGTGTTTGATTGGCACCAAGGCCAAAATAGACCATCACCAACAACAAGCCACCGCCCAAGATAACTTTAATGGCTGAGACCCGACCATACTGGCCGTCGAGGCGAGGGTAAGAGGCAAAGATACGTTTCATTCAGGCTCCGAATAGACCCTTATCGTCCTAAGCTGCCACACCATATAGTGTAAGAAATTCGCTTGTTGCATCTCCGGCGCTTGATCATAGGGCAACATCAGCCATAAAGGGCCTTTCTGGCGCCGGCTCATTAACTTATCATTCTCTTGCCACGCCAAAATAGGAGAAAAATCGCTAACTTTTGACCACTCCAACGCCACGCTAAAGCCATTAAGCCCTTCTAGATTCAGGCTTTTTATCTGTCTATTGGCAAACAGCAATTTGAATAACGCCGTCAGATCAACACCGTTATAGTGTTGCGGTGTGACACTCCAGGGGTGAGCCGTGGTGATTTGTGCTTGAGGCAGCGCTTGCAATTCGCTTAAGGTAAAGTCCAGTCTTTGGTGTCCGCCCTCATCCGACTCTATCACGCCATATACGCTCAATATCACCGGCTCAGAGTCGGCCTGCGCAAATCCAGCTAGCAACAACAGTATTATTCCAGCAAGTAACTTCATGCCCTCTCCTTAACCCGACAAGCCAAGCTGGTGGTGTTAAACACGCTTAACGGTAAACGAGAGCTATTGTCT
The DNA here is from genome assembly GCA_018883865.1 of Candidatus Oceanisphaera merdipullorum. Classification (GTDB taxonomy): domain Bacteria; phylum Pseudomonadota; class Gammaproteobacteria; order Enterobacterales; family Aeromonadaceae; genus Oceanimonas; species Oceanimonas merdipullorum. Next base: position 7,091 of record JAHLFI010000113.1, on the reverse strand, counting down.
CATTTGGCAACTATAGCATTTTACTCTATATGACTAAATCATTCTAAAAATAAGTAGTTATATTAGTTATTTACTTAATAAAAACGTGATCAAACTCTGTTTCATACTATATATCCCATCCCGCACATTAAGACCTCAAGGTAACTGTTCCCAATAACAGCATCATTCAAACGTAAAGTGTCGAGTGGTGGCTATGCTTCATACTCGGCTTTTAACATTATATTTTTGCCATTTCAAAAAAACACTTCTCGCTGAGATCAAAAAACCGGGCACTAAGGCCCGGTTTTTTATATCGAGATAGCCAGTCTAAGACTCAGCTACATGATGTAATAAAATTACATCATGCCTCCCATTCCACCCATGCCGCCCATATCTGGCATGCCGCCAGCATCAGACTTAGTAGGAAGGTCGGTAACCATGGCTTCAGTGGTGATCATCAAACCTGCAACTGAGGCGGCGAACTGCAGAGCAGAACGTGTAACCTTAGTTGGATCCAAGATGCCCATGTCCAGCATGTCACCATAAGTACCGTTACCAGCGTTATAACCGAAGTTACCTGCACCGTCTTTTACTTTAGAAACCACAACCGAGGCTTCTTCACCGGCGTTGGTTACGATTTGGCGCAGTGGCGATTCCATGGCGCGAAGTGCTACTTTGATACCCACGTTCTGGTCTTCATTGTCACCTTTCAGCTCAAGCAATTTGCTCGCAGCACGTACCAGTGCCACACCGCCGCCCGGTACCACACCTTCTTCAACGGCAGCACGCGTGGCGTGCAGCGCATCGTCGACGCGAGTTTTCTTTTCTTTCATTTCCATTTCGGTGGCCGCACCGACTTTGATTACCGCTACACCGCCCGCCAATTTGGCCACGCGTTCTTGCAGTTTCTCTTTGTCGTAATCTGAAGAAGAGTCTTCAATTTGCTGGCGAATTTGCGCCACACGACCTTCAATGGTGGTCACTTCACCGGCGCCATCAATAATGGTGGTATTGTCTTTGCTGATCACGATGCGCTTGGCACGACCTAAGTCTTCCAGAGTGGCTTTCTCTAGATCCAGACCCACTTCTTCAGAGATCACTGTGCCACCGGTCAAAATAGCAATGTCTTGCAACATGGCTTTACGACGGTCACCAAAGCCTGGCGCTTTAACGCCTACTACTTTAACGATGCCACGCATGTTGTTTACCACCAAGGTGGCCAGTGCTTCGCCTTCGATGTCTTCGGCAATCAGCAATAACGGCTTGGATTGCTTGGCCACGCCTTCCAGCACCGGCAGCAGCTCACGAATGTTAGACACTTTCTTATCAACCAACAGAATGAACACGTCGTCTAATTCAACTGTGCCTGTTTCTTGCTTGTTGATGAAATACGGAGACAAGTAACCGCGATCAAACTGCATGCCTTCAACCACATCCAGCTCGTCTTGCAGGCCTTGGCCTTCTTCAACTGTGATCACGCCATCTGTACCCACTTTTTCCATGGCTTCGGCGATCAAGGCGCCCACAGTGTCGTCGGAGTTAGCAGAAATAGTGCCTACCTGAGCAATGGCTTTGGTGTCTTTACAGGGTACAGACATGGCCTTAAGCTCTTCAACTGCGTGGCGTACCGCTTTGTCGATACCGCGCTTAAGATCCATCGGATTCATGCCGGCAGCCACGGCTTTTAAGCCTTCATTAACGATAGACTGGGCTAATACGGTCGCAGTAGTAGTACCGTCACCGGCTTCGTCGTTCGCCTTGGACGCCACTTCTTTAACCATCTGCGCGCCCATGTTTTCGAACTTGTCTTCCAGCTCGATTTCTTTGGCAACCGATACACCGTCTTTGGTGATCACAGGGGCACCGAAAGAACGGTCCAGTACTACGTTACGGCCTTTAGGACCCAGCGTTACTTTAACGGCATCAGCCAAAATGTTTACACCGGCCAACATTTTTACGCGGGCGTCATTACCAAATTTTACGTCTTTAGCAGCCATTCTTTATCTTCCTTAGCTTATAAATTAAAGTGGGGAACCTGAGGATTACTCAACGATCGCGAGAATGTCATTTTCAGAGAGGATCAGCACTTCTTGGCCGTCCAGCTTTTCGGTTTTTACGCCGTAGCCTTCGTTGAAAATAACCTGATCACCCACTTTAACGGACATGGCTTTCACTTCACCGCTGTCCAGTACGCGGCCGTTACCTACTGCCAGCACTTCGCCGCGGGTAGATTTTTCGGCGGCAGACCCAGTCAATACTATGCCTCCGGCAGATTTTGACTCGGCTTCGGTACGTTTAATAATAACGCGATCATGTAATGGACGAATTTTCATCAATAACTCTCCTGATGAGTGGTGTAACTTAGTGACATAGACGGCCGACGGCCGCAAACTGTAAGACTGTCTTACTATATGGGAGCAATTTCTTTTGCTTCAAGGGTAAGACCATAAAATTTTTCATCCGCGCCGCGCCATTTTAGACCCAATTTCGCTTTTCTTGCCGGCGCTATCACCCCAAGAGATCATTTGTGCCAACACCCAATTTATTGCTCACCGCGCCCATTGGCGGTCAGCTGACCAAGATGGCCGGCCCCATGGCGCTGGGAATTATCGCCATTCAGACGTTTAATCTGGTCGACATCTTCTTTATCGGATTATTGGGCACAGACGCGTTAGCTGCCATTAGCTTTACTTTCCCAGTCACCTTCGTCGTACTTTCACTGGCCATGGGGTTAGGTGCCGGCTTGTCTGCCTGCGTGGGCCAAGCCTTAGGCCGTGACAATCATCAGCAAGCCGCCTTGTTTACCAGCCACAGTTTGTTGTTAACCGTGGGCTTGATATGTCTGATCTCTGTGTTGGGCGCACTCACCATAGATCCGCTGTTTCGGCTATTAGGCGCCACAGATGCCCTGCTGTTACTGCTGCACGACTATATGTGGATTTGGTATTTGACGGTGCCGCTGCTGGTGCTGCCCTTAGTCGCTAATTCGGCCATTCGCGCCACCGGGGATACCCGAACGCCAAGCCTAGTCATGATAGTGGCGGGTTTGGTGAACGGCATCTTGGATCCACTGCTTATTTTTGGCTTAGGGCCTTTTCCCGAACTGGGTATTAAGGGGGCTGCCATTGCCTCGGCTTGCTCTTGGTTGATGGCCTGCAGCGTGGGCTTGTGGTTATTGTGGCGCCGCGAGCGGTTATTAGTGTGGCCGTTGCAGCAACCCCAGCGCATTTTGGCGCATTGGCGCCAGCTACTACATGTGGCTTTACCCGCCTGTTTTACCAACTTGTTGAATCCGTTAAGTACCGCCATCTTGATGATGATTTTGGCCGGTTTAGGCACAGAAATGGTGGCCGCTTATGGCGCGGCTTCGCGCATTGAAGCCATGTTATTGATTGGCATCATGGCACTGGGCTCAGTACTCGCGCCTTTTATCTCACAAAATACCGGTGCCGGCTTACATGATCGCAGTCGGCGCGCCCTCTTGCAGTCAATGCGCTTTGCCTTGTGGTTACAATTAGCTTTGTTTGTTTTGCTGTGGCTGAGCGCACCTTGGCTGGCCCAACGCTTTACCGACAACAATGAGGTCAGCCAACATCTGACTTTTTACCTGCGGATAGTGCCCTTAAGTTACGGGCTGCAAGGTTGTTTTATGTTATTAGCCTCGGCGTTAAATGGCCTGCGGGTGTCGAGTATTTCGCTGGGTCTAAACAGCCTACGCTTATTTGGCATCTTGTTGCCCTTAGCTTGGCTGGGGAATCTGTGGCGCGGCGAGCAAGGCGTGTTTATCGGCATCTTAGTGGCCAATATTTTAGCCGGCCTTATCGCCGGTGGTTTCGCGTGGTGGCGCTTTCCGTGGAAGATAAAAAGACCCACTAACTAAGGATCCAAACCATACCCTGTGCGTAGTTAGAAAAAGAAAAAAGCAGGTATCTAGATGGATGCCTGCTTTTTTATGATTAGGTTTTATCTGTCGCTGACGGCTATCATTTGTCGTCTTTTCGTTCAAAGTCACCTTCGAAGGTGGTGCCAGAGTCGGGCTTATGTTGCTGAGCGCTGCTTGGCTGGTCATGGTTAGGCTGAGCGCTATCCTGCTGCGACTTTAGAAACTCATCGAGTCGCGCCTGCTGCTCATCACCCTGAGTGTGATGAAATTCACCACTAAAGGTATAACCCTGCTGGTGAGTTTGCATTTTTACCTTGCTCAGTAAACGCGCCACTATCGCTTGGCGTACCGGCGGCAATAACAGCAGTAAACCCAGCATATCTGACACAAAACCCGGCAAGATTAATAATGCGCCACTGAGCGCGAGCAGTGTAGCACTGAGCATTTCACGGGCCGGTGGCTCGCCAAGCTGCATTTTGCGCTGGGCTTCCAGCAAGGTTGTTAGCCCTTGCACACGCACTAAGCTCAACCCCACTATCGCACTGAGCAAAATTAACGCTATGGTGCTCCATGCACCTATGGCCGAACCCACCTCGATAAAGACGAATATTTCTAGCAGCGTTGCTGCCACGAACAATAGAAAAACCTTACCCACTTAAATCCTCGTCTTGCACCTCAAGGGCGCTTATTTTGGGTTGAAACATGATAATGGGGACAATGACCGCCATTTTCAAATAAGCTTTCACCAAACTACGGCTTTATCACAGCACGCAAGCCGATGCTTTTAGCAATAGAGCACGATATAGTGACATGCTAGAGCCGGTGAAAGATGAGGTTAGCTGCCCATGTCTACCTTTATGCCCAGTACAAAAAATTACAAGACTATGTTTTGGCTAAACTTATTAACCTTAACCTGTCTACCAAACCTAGCCCATGCAGGCCTATTCGATTGGTTTAGCGCCAGCGATAATGCGACCAGCACCCAAAGTGAATTTTTAACCGCAGAACAGGCTTTTGTGTTGACCCCCAGCCAAACCAATGACTCCCTTACGCTCAGCTTCGACATCGCACCTGGCTATTATCTCTATCGTCATCAGCTCACTGTGACGCCCGAGCAGGCCAGATTAGGTGAGTGGCAATTACCCCAAGGTCAACCTCATAACGATGCCTACTTTGGCGAGAGCCAAGTTTATACGCAGCCTTTTGCCTTAAACTTGCCCTTGCTAGAGGTAAAGGAGCAAGCCCAAATTACGGTTCAGTACCAAGGTTGCACCACAGACTTATGTTATCCGCCACAAACGGTGCACATTCCGATCAGAGTACAAAGTGCAGAGTAAACAAACACCTCAACCATCAGCTACACCATCGACTAAACAATGGCATGTCTACTTAGTGCGCTGCGCTGACGGCAGCTTGTATGCAGGTATTAGCCTAGCACCGGAGCGGCGCTGTATTGAGCATAATCAACAACGCTCGCGCGCCTCACGCTATGTGTGGGCCAGACGCCCCGCTTACTTGGTGTGGCAGCGCGCGGTGGCCAATCACTCTCAAGCACTCAAACTGGAAATACAGCTCAAACGTCTAACTAAAACAAAAAAAGAACAATTATTAGAGCAAGACGCTGCTTGGCTCGCGCTGTTAAACCCATAAAAACGGCGCCCTCAGGCGCCGTTTTTATCATGAGTTTAGCGCTCATTATGCAACGTAAGCTTATTCGGCTTTAGTTTGCTCTTTCTTGCCTTCAACTTCTTTAGCATCGGCTTTAATATCAGCTTCTACGGCTTTTGCTTCTTCTTTCACGTCTGCTACTGCCGCTTTAGTGTCTTCTTTAATGTCGGCTACGGCTGCCTTGGCATCCGTTTTAACGTCAGTCTTAGCCGCTGGAGCTGTCTGTTCGTCAGACTCTATGCTTAGCAGTTCAACTTCAAAAATCAGCACCGCATTGCCAGGTATGGTATTGGCACCCGATTCGCCGTAAGCCAAATCAGAGGGGATCACGAACTTGTACTTGGAGCCCACTGGCATTAACTGCACGCCTTCGGTCCAGCCTGGGATAACTTGGTTCAGGGGGAAGCTCACCGGCTCACCACGTTCAACCGAGCTGTCAAACACAGTGCCATCGGTCAGTGTGCCTTCGTAATGAACGGTCACTACGTCTTCAGCCGTTGGCTTAGCGCCTTTGCCTTCCGTCAACACTTCATACTGTAAGCCAGATTCGGTGACTGTAACGCCGTCGCGTTTGGCGTTGTCGGCTAAGAACTTATCACCGTCGGCTTTACTCTTGGCGGCTTGGTCTTTGGCTTGGGTTTCGATCAGCTCATTAATGTGCGTATCGTAGGCGGTGAGTGCTTCTTGAACTTCTTCATCGTTCATTTCGCCCTTATCGGTAAAGCCATCCTGTACACCTTTAAGAATGGTGGCGTTGTCCAGATTAACACCTAACTCTTGCTGCTTTTCCAGAGTAGAGCCAATGTAGCGCCCCATAGACAAACCAATGGCGTAAGCGGATTTAGCTTCGAAGCTGGTCAGCTCGCTAGCGGTGGCTTTTGTCTCAACCGCAGGTGCCGTACTTGCCGCTTTATCGTCATTACAGCCACTCAGGCCCATTAATACCGCAGAAGCAAGTAAGCTGACTTGTAACAATTTTTTCATTATTAACTCCAGAATAAGGGAAAGATCTCATGGAAAATGAGATGCTTAACAATCCGAACCTATACTAGCGTGTCCTCTTGCCGATGCGAAAGCCCAAACTGATAAAAATACCTGCTTACTTACTTAGCTTGATGTTATGCGTCACATTTTTACCGATCACCGGCTGTGATGCGGGAGATACGCCCACAGCGCAGATCCGCTTCTCTAACGGCTCTGTGCTGGCTGCACAAACCACGCAAGACGGCGCCTTCACCCTCACCGCGACCGGCCCAAGTCCGGTGCAAGTGTGGCAAGCGGGCCAAGAAGCGCCCATGTATCACTGGTATCAGGGGGAATCGACTGAGAGCATAATCCTGCTAGCCAGCTCACCCGATAGCCAGTATGCCGCCACCGCCACCGAGCAAACGGTGGCAGTTTGGTCTTTACTGGACGGTCATAATCTTGGCTTTTATGAGCTCACTCAATCATTGCGCACCTTGGCACTCGGCGATGGCGGCCGTAATTTACTGCTCGGTTATCAAGACGGCACGGTAGAGTTTGTGGACTTACAGACCGGACGGCGGCTGCTGTTTATGGG
>JAHLFI010000112.1 GCA_018883865.1 Candidatus Oceanisphaera merdipullorum | reverse complement strand
CGAAACGCCTTGGCTGACCTACAGCCGCTTGCGCCCTCTGCATACTAACGCGGTTATTTTTGCGTTTGGTGTAAGTGCGCTTATGGCTACTTCTTTCTATGTCGTGCAGCGCACGTGTCAGGTTCGCCTCTACGGTGGCAAGCTGGCGTCGTTCGTGTTCTGGGGCTGGCAGGCCATTATCGTAGCGGCAATTATTTCTTTGCCACTGGGATACACCTCCACCAAAGAATACGCCGAGCTAGAATGGCCAATTGATATCGCAATTACTGTGGTATGGGTGGCGTACGCGACTGTGTTCTTCGGAACCCTGTATAAGCGTGCCACCTCGCATATCTACGTAGCGAACTGGTTCTATGGTGGTTTTATTCTCACCATCGCCGTATTACATATTGTAAACAGCATGGCCGTTCCGGTGAGCGCCATGAAGTCTTACTCTATGTATGCGGGTGCCGCTGACGCCATGATCCAGTGGTGGTACGGCCACAACGCAGTAGGCTTCCTGCTGACCGCAGGCTTCTTAGGCATGATGTATTACTTCGTCCCTAAGCAAGCTGGACGTCCGGTTTACTCCTACCGTTTATCTATCGTGCACTTTTGGGCGCTGATCACCCTGTATATCTGGGCCGGTTCGCACCACTCGCACTACACAGCATTGCCTGACTGGGCTCAGTCGTTAGGCATGGTGATGTCACTGATCCTGTTCGTGCCTTCTTGGGGCGGTATGATCAACGGTATTATGACGCTGTCTGGCGCTTGGCATAAATTACGCTATGACCCTATCTTGCGCTTCTTGATCGTATCTTTGTCGTTCTACGGCATGTCTACGTTCGAAGGCCCTATGATGGCCATTAAAACCGTTAACGCTCTGTCTCACTACACCGACTGGACCGTAGGTCACGTGCACTCAGGTGCATTGGGCTGGGTGGCCATGATCTCTATCGGTGCCGTGTATCACTTGATCCCTAACCTGTTTGGTCAGGCGCGTATGTACAGCGTTCAGCTGATAAACACGCACTTCTGGTTAGCAACGATTGGTACTGTGTTGTACATAGTATCCATGTGGATCAGTGGCGTGATGCAAGGTCTGATGTGGCGTGCGGTGAACGACGATGGCACTCTGACTTACAGCTTTGTTGAAAGTCTGGAAGCGTCGTATCCGTTCTATTTCGTACGTTTCTTAGGCGGCTGCTTCTTCTTAACCGGTATGTTACTGATGGCTTACAACGCCTACCGTACCATTAATGCGCCTAAAGGCTCATTGCAAGCCATTCCCCAACCGGCATAAGGAGACGAGAGCATGAAAAATTCTAAGAATCGTCACGAGTTTCTCGAAACCAAAACCACTTGGCTGATCGTCTTCACCGTTATCGCCATTAGCTTTGGTGGTTTGGTTGAAATCGTGCCTTTGTTCTTTCAGCAGCAAACCACTGAACCTGTAGAAGGCCTGCGCCCGTATACGGCTCTGGAAATGGAAGGTCGTGACCTGTACATCCGCGATGGATGTCATGTGTGCCACAGCCAAATGATCCGTCCTTTCCGTGCTGAAACTGAGCGTTACGGTCAGTATTCATTAGCAGGCGAGCAAGTATGGGAACATCCATTCTTGTGGGGCTCTAAGCGTACTGGTCCTGATCTGGCCCGTGTGGGTGGTCGTTACTCGGATGACTGGCATCGTGTGCACTTGATTAATCCACGTAACGTGGTACCTGAATCAAACATGCCTAGTTTCCCTTGGTTAGAAACCAATATCCTAGACGGTAAAGACACCGAAGCTAAGTTGAGATTGTTCCGTGACCACTTTGGCGTGCCATACACAGATGCCGATCTTGCAGGCGCCGAGCAGGCCGTTAAGGGTAAGTCTGAGTTAGACGCCATGGTCGCGTATCTGCAATCGTTGGGCCACGCCCTTAAATAACCGGAGTCGATTATGGATTTCAGTACCCTAGAAGCACTAAAACCTACTCTGATTGCTTATCAGACTTTGTTGTTGTTTGTGATGTTTCTTGGCCTAGTTTGGTGGGCTTTTGGTAAACGTCGCAAAACGAAGTTTGACGCGATTGGCTACTCGATTCTTGATGATGAAGATGTGCAGAGTGGCGCCTCTCTAGGGACTGAGCAGGATCGCGCAGGAGCTAATAAACAATGAATACTTTTTTAAGTGTATTTGTCACCGTCATTAGTCTGGGCACCATCTTTGGTTGCCTAGCTCTGCTGATTTGGTGTAATCGCGACAAGATGGGCATGGAAGAAGGAGCGCCCACGGGGCATACCTATGATGGCATTTCCGAACTAAACAACGGCCTGCCTAAATGGTGGAGCTACTTGTTCGTGTTCATGGTGGTGTTTTCCTTGGGATACCTGGCGCTATACCCAGGCTTGGGTAACTTTAAAGGCCTGTTAGGCTGGTCAAGTTCTAACCAATATGTTCGTTCACTGGCAGAATATAACGAAGCAGCAGACCAAGCTCGTACTGATAACCTGTTCGTACAATATGACCGTGAGATGATCAAAGCCGACGAAGTGTTTGGTGCTAAATTCCGTAGCCTAATCTTTCCTGACAGCTATGTTCCTTTAGATGTAGACGCTTTAGATGCCAACTTAGACCCTAAAGCTAAGCAAGCAGCAATTTTGAAAGATAAGCAGGATAACTATCTGCCTATCGATCAAGTTGCTAAGAATGAAGAAGCGGTGAAAGTTGGCCAACGCTTGTTCTTACAAAGCTGTGCTCAGTGCCATGGCTCCAACGCCCGTGGTGGTAGCGGCTTCCCTAACCTGACTGACAATGACTGGTTGTATGGTGGTTCACCTGAAAACATCCATAAAACCATCATGGACGGCCGTCAAGGTCTGATGGTCCCTTGGGGTGAGGTACTGGGTGAAGACGGCGTGCGTGAAGTGGCCTCTTATGTGCTGAGCTTATCTGGCCGTAAAGTCGATGTGCTTGAAGCCCAAAAAGGTCAACCGCGCTTCGCCGTGTGTGCCGCCTGTCATGGTGCAGATGGTAAAGGCAACCAAATGCTTGGTGCGCCCAACTTAACTGACGACATTTGGTTATATGGTGGTTCACGAGCGGCTGTGGAAGATACCATTCGCCACGGTCGTCACGGTGTAATGCCGGCTTGGAAAGACATATTAGGTGAAGACAAGATTCAATTGCTCTCCGCTTATGTGTATAGCCTAAGCCAAGATAAATAAGCCTTCGGGCTTGGTGAAAAAAGCCCCGCTCGACGGGGCTTTTTTGTTATATTAGACCTTCCTTTTTTGTAGTAGGAATTCATTATGCAACGCCCTTGGTATAAACAATTTTGGCCTTGGTTTTTAATCGTGCTGCCGATGTGCGCAGTGGTCGCTAGCCTGTATACGTTTTACATCGCCAGTTCCGGTGCCGACAGCATGGTTGCGGACGACTACTACAAAAAAGGACGGGCTTACAATAAAGATCTCACAGAATTAAAACGGGCTGCAGAGTTAAAAATGTTGGCCACCCTCACCTATCAAGATAATGTGCTAACCGTAAAATTAGACGGGGCCCATAATCAAGGTGAAGGCATTCGGGTTAACCTCACCCACCCTACCCTTGCCAAGCAAGATCATACCTTGGTGATGACCAGTGATGCGGCAGGTGTATATCGTGCTCGCTTAGAAACGCCGTTAATTGACGGCCCTTGGCACCTACAAATTGAAGCCATTGATGGTAACTGGCGTTTACAAAAACGTATTACACTGCCGAGTGCTGACTCACTGTTAATTAACGCTGGGAGCTAATCATGGACGGCTGTTTTCACTGTGGTGAAGCGGTTCCTGCTGGCAAGCGTTTTCTGTTAGACATAGACGGCATTAGTCAGCCGTTTTGCTGCCCAGGTTGTTTGGCTGTGGCCGACACCATTATCGAATGTGGTTTGGCCAGTTATTATCAGCACAGATCCGCACCGGCCCCCAAAGCCGATGCGGTACCAGATGAGTTAAAGCTGCTGCAGCACTATGATTTAGCAGAAATTCAGCAAGACTTTGTGATTGATAAAGACAACCTCAAAGAAGTGCACCTGTCGATTGCCGGGATTAGCTGTGCCGCTTGTGCGTGGTTGATTGAACGCCATTTATCACGGCTGCCTGGTGTGGCATTAGTGCAAGTTAATACCACCACAGAACGCGCTCGGCTGCGTTGGGACGAAAAGCTCACCACCTTGAGTCAACTGCTCAGCGGTTTTGCCGCTATTGGTTATCAAGCCCGGCCTTTTCAGCCCCACCAACAAGAGCAAGCCTACAACAAAGAAGTAAAAGCCTATTTGCTGCGCATGGGCGTGGCTGGCATTGCCAGCATGCAGGTGATGATGGTGGCCATCGCCTTGTATGAAGATTTATTCCCCAATACCGATGCAGGGCTGGTGAGTTATTTTCGTTGGATAAGCCTCTGGCTGTGTGTTCCGGTGATGGTCTATTCGGCCTTGCCCTTTTATCGTAATGCTTGGCGTGGCTTAAAAAATCGTACCTTGAACATGGACTTACCGGTGTCCATGGCAATGATCTTTGCCTTCGTCGCCTCCGTGTATGCCACCGTCACCAACACGGGTGATGTGTATTACGAGTGTGTGTCCATGTTTGCCTTCTTGCTGCTGACAGGGCGCTTTTTGGAGATGCGCGCCAAGCGTCGTGCCTCAGAAACCACGGCCAATTTAACGCTGTTAGTCCCCATGCTGGCTCGTATTGAAACCGAGAGCGGTGAGCTGGAAGTGGCGGCCAAGACGCTGCAGCCTGAGCAAGTCGTGCTGGTGGCGCCCGGCAGTCAAATTCCCGCGGATGCACAAATTTTGGATGGCAGCACTAGCATAGATGAGTCCATGCTGACCGGTGAGCACTTACCGGTACTGCGCAAGAAAGGCGATACTGTGTTTGCCGGCACCACCAACATAGAGTCGCCGCTGCGCCTTAAAGTGTTGCGCAATCTGGCGGATGCCCGAGTATCAGAGATCTTACGCGCCCAAGATGAGGCCTTGGCCGAAAAGCCGAAAGTCGCTATTTTGGCGGATCAGTTATCGCGCTACTTTGTGGCGGCCTTGTTGTTAGTCACATTCGGTACCTATTTAGTCTGGCTGCAGATGGACTCAGTCAAGGCTTTTTGGGTGATGCTCTCCGTCTTGGTCGCTACCTGCCCGTGTGCGCTGTCACTGGCCACGCCGACTGCGTTAACCGTGGCCACCTCGCGCTTAAGCCGTTCCGGCGTATTAGTGCGCCGCGCCCACGTATTAGATACTCTACCGAAAGTCACACGCATGGTGTTTGATAAGACCGGCACCCTTACCCGCGGCGAAATTGCCTTAAGCAGCACCACTTTATATGGCGCCTTAGATGAGGCAAGCGTATTAGCGATAGCGGCGGCATTGGAGTCCCAGTCTGAGCATCCGATTGCCCGTGCCTTTAGTGCCCATCGTGATAAGGACCTGTTAGTCACTAGCCGAGAGAACCAAGTCGGTCGCGGTGTTACCGGCGTGATAAATGGCGTGTGTTGGCGTTTAGGCAGTGGCGCTTGGTTGGCACCTAATCAAGAAACCGCTGACTTAAGCGTCTATCTGGCCGATGACGATGGCTTGGTAGCACGCTTTAGCTTATTAGATCCGCTGCGTGATGAAGCACAGGCCCTGATCAAAGCCTGTCGTGAGCAAGGTATTAAGACCACTATTTTAACCGGCGACAGCTCGGGCCAAGCAGAAGTGGTGGCACAGATTTTAGGCGTCGATAAGTTGGTAAAACATGCCAGCCCGGATGACAAACTGGCCTACTTGCGAGAGTGCGATGCCGCGGGCGATGTCTGTTTAATGGTGGGTGATGGCATTAATGACGCCCCAGTATTGGCGGGCGCTCATGTGTCGTTCGCCATGGCGGGTGGTACCGACATTGCCAAAAGCAGTGCCGATGCCATTATGTTAGCCGATGACTTGCGCCATATTTTAACGGCGCGCCATGTGTCGGCCCGTTGTCGAAGCGTGATCAAACAAAACTTTAGCTGGGCACTCGGCTATAACCTGATTATCTTGCCGCTGGCGGCCACCGGTCATGTCTCGCCTTGGTTTGCCATGATCGGCATGTCGGTCAGCTCACTCATAGTAATGACCAATTCATTGAGGCTTTCGCACTTATGACAGATGACATAGATGTATGGTATTTCATGATACCCGTGGCCATGGTGTTTGTGGGCATCGCCATTGCCCTGTTCTTTTGGTCGGTGAAAAACGATCAATTTGAAGATCTGGACCGCCATGGCAGTAATATCTTATTTGATGATGATGAAAAGGCGCACAGCCAAGCGCAAACCACGCAAACTCCTGTGATGCAGTCAGCGCTAGAAAAAACCAAGGAACAAGATGAGCACTCAGCTTGATGCTTGGGCGGCTCTGTTAATCGGCTTCTTAGGGGCCGGTCATTGCATCGCCATGTGTGGTGGCGTGGCCGCCGCCTTTTCGATGGCCATTCCTAAACAACACCAACGCTGGCAGTGGGCTTACTTACTCAGCTATAACGCCGGTCGCATTTTAAGCTATAGCTTAGCGGGGGCGCTGGTGGGCGGTGTGTTTGCCAGCATTGCCGATGTGAGTATGGGTAAACAAGCGCTAACCGTGTTGCGCCTGTTAACCGGTGTGATGATGATTTTGCTCGGTCTTTACTTGGCGCGCTGGTGGTTTTTCTTACTGCATCTTGAAAAACTCGGCACTGGCTTATGGCGCCACCTTAAACCGTTAGCGGCACGCTTTATTCCGTTTACCAGCCCGCTGGCGGCATTTCCGTTTGGCATGATTTGGGGCTGGTTGCCCTGCGGTCTGGTGTATTCCGCTCTAACGTGGAGTGCTGTGTCAGGCGGAGCTCTTGAAGGCGCGCGAGTGATGGCGTTATTTGGGCTAGGCACCCTGCCCACGCTATTGGCATTAGGGGGCCTTGCCGGGCAATTACGTCACTGGCTTAATCATCCACGTTTTCGTCAATTTTCTGGCATCTTGTTGATTTTTTATGGTTTCTTTACCCTTTATCAAGCCTTAGGTCTCATTTACTAATCTATTAAGCCCTCTTTTTTGGTGGTATGCTTGAGCCTTAATACCACAAAAGTATTGAGCTATGGGAAATCAAACAAAAACAATAAAAGCCTCCGCTGGCTGCGCCATTCGTTGCCAAGAATGCAGCATTAGCCCCTTATGTATCCCACTCGGCCTTAATTCCGACGAACTTGATGAGTTGGATCATATTATTGAGCGCAAGAAACCGATTCAAAAAGGCCAAGAGCTATTTAAAGCCGGTGAGCCGTTAACGTCTTTGTACGCTATTCGCGCCGGTACCGTTAAGTCTTACACCATTACCGAGCAAGGCGATGAGCAGATAACTGCCTTTCACTTGGCCGGTGACCTGATAGGCTTTGATGCCATTAATACCGGTAATCACCCTTCTTTTGCCCAAGCACTCGAAACTGCCATGGTCTGCGAAATTCCCTATGAAGTACTCGATGACTTATCAGGGAAAATGCCGCGCTTACGTCAACAAATTATGCGTTTAATGAGCAGTGAAATTAACGGCGATCAGCAGATGATTTTATTATTGTCGAAAAAGACCGCCGAAGAACGCCTAGCCTCTTTTTTACATGGATTATCGAGCCGTTTTTCTGAACGCGGTTTTTCCGCAAAAGAATTTCGTCTCACCATGACTCGCGGTGATATAGGTAACTATTTAGGACTCACGGTCGAAACCGTCAGTCGTTTATTAGGCCGTTTTCAAAAAACCAGCTTGATTGAAGTCGATGGAAAATACATTCGCATTTTAGATGCAGCTGAGTTGGCGATATTGGCGGGCGCACCTTCCGCAAAATCGGCGTAAACTTAAGCTCTGCATTCATAAAAAGGGGCTCAATATGATTAAGTATCAACATATTTTAGTGGTCATGGATCCAACAGCCGATACGCACCCAGCGTTGCACAGAGCGGTGGCGGTGGCAGGCTTGCAGCAACAGGCGGCTATTACGCTGTTCATGCCTATTTATGATTTTTCTTATGAAATGACCTCTATGCTTTCAAGCACCGAGCGCGATGAAATGCGCGAAGGCGTATTGCAAGGCCGCAAAGAATGGTTGCAAGGGATCCTAGACCCTTATTTAGGGGGGAGCATTCACTTTGATATCAAGGTGGTATGGCACAGCCGCCCCTTTGAAGCCATTATTCAACAAGTGGTCGATGCACAGCATGATTTAGTGATCAAAAGCAGCCATAAGCACAGCGCCATTCAAACGTTTATTTTTACGCCCACCGATTGGCATCTATTGCGTAAATGCCCCTGCCCCGTGCTGTTAGTGAAAGAGCAGCAATGGCCGTTGGGCGGCAATGTGTTGGCCGCCGTTAACTGCGCTGCTGACGATAAAGAACAAATTGCCTTAAACAATAAAATAATCGGCGAAAGTGCAGAAGTTGCGCGGTTATTAGGCGCAGAGTTACATTTGGTGAATGCTTATCCCAACACGCCAGTAAACATGGCACTCGAGTTGCCCGATTTTGATCCTAACGCTTATAACGCCGCGGTAAAACGCCACCATGAAAAAGCCCTGTTCGAGTGTGCCGAGCGCTTTAGCTTAGACCACAGCGTGCTGCACCTTGAAGAAGGGTTACCCGAAGAAGTGATCCCAAAATGTGCTAACTTGATTAATGCCAGTTTGGTTATCTTAGGGACGGTTGGGCGTACTGGGTTATCCGCCGCTCTGCTCGGCAATACCGCAGAGCAAGTGGTTGATAAGCTAGGCTGTGATATTTTGGTGATGCGCGCCGACGACTAATTTCGTACTGTAATGACCTAGCGTCGAGGCTAAATGTGGGGCTTTGCACGCACTTACCTTGCCCTCACTCTCTTAGTCACTATAATAACCCCAGTTTTTTTGCTGGGGTTATTATGTCCACCATCACTGTGTCTACTCTCACTGCACCTCCTACTCAGACCGAGCCCACCACAGAGGCACCGTCTTTTATTAAGTTGCAAAAACGACTGCGTCGTAATCTTGGCCAAGCCATTGCCGACTTTAACATGATTGAAGACGGTGACCGCATCATGGTGTGTTTGTCCGGCGGCAAAGACAGTTATGCGATGTTGGACATGCTGTTAAATCTGAAGGCCCATGCGCCTATCCACTTTGACATTATTGCCGTTAACTTGGATCAAAAGCAGCCGGGTTTTCCTGAGCATGTGTTGCCCGCTTACTTAACTGAGCTTGGCGTCGAATATAAGATTGTCGAAGAAGATACTTATTCTATCGTGGTCGATAAAGTTCAACCCGGTAAAACCACTTGTTCCTTATGCTCGCGCCTGCGCCGGGGTATCTTGTATCGCACCGCCACAGAGCTGGGTGCCACTAAGATTGCGCTCGGTCATCACAGAGATGACATTCTCGAAACCCTGATGCTTAACATGTTTTACGGCGGCATTATGAAGTCGATGCCGCCCAAACTGGTCAGCGACAATGGCCAGCACGTGGTGATCCGCCCGCTGGCCTACTGCAAAGAAAAAGACATTATCGAATTTGCCAAGGCTAAGGCATTTCCCATTATTCCCTGTAACTTGTGTGGCTCTCAAGAAAACCTGCAGCGTCAAAATATTAAGCACATGCTGCAAGACTGGGAACAGCGTTTTCCGGGGCGCATCGAAAGCATGTTCCGCTCCCTACGTAATGTGGTGCCCTCGCACCTGTTGGATAACGAGCTGTTTGATTTTAAAAATATCAACCGCGATTCCGGCGTGATTGACGGTGGCGATCTGGGTTTCGATAAGCCTGACGTGCCAACTCGCTTTATGGATGATGAAGAGACAAGCACTCCTGAGTTAGGTGAGCGCTTGAGTATCTTAGAAGTGAAGTAGTCCTAAAGGCAGCTGGAAGCGGTCAGCCAGAAGTATAAGAGAGGCAGAGACCAAAACAAGATCCTGATGTTTAACGGGATGACGGCCAAACAAAAAACCAAGCTTAAAAAGCTTGGTTTTTTGTTATTAGCTGGGCGCTCGGCGCTGAATTTTTATGCCTTACTTCCTATATTTCAAGCCCATCATTTCACTGGCTTAAAACCAAGGCGTAATACGCAGCGCAGGTAAGTTCAACGTCTTATCTTCACCCAGTTGTGCTTGGCTGAGCTTTAACTGCGTTTGACCTTGCACTGAGCCGTTGGGCTCTGCCGGATTCAGCTTGATGCCTTGCAGCTTAGGCACAAAATATTTGCCCGGCCAACCGGCCATTTTCTGCAACAAGCGATACATGTCATCCTCCACCAAACGTAGCTCGCTCATTTTTATCTCACCCGCTGCCAGATTTGACTGAATTTGAATGGAGATATTACACTGCGACTCTTCCAGCACTTCTAGTACTACCTTGGCCTTGTCTAAGTCGAGCTCTTTGTCTTCGGGCAAGGTAAATTGGCCATGGGGCAGAACGGTGACTTGGCCGCGGACTTCGTCGTCTACTCGCACTACACCCGATTCTATGGTGCAAAGCCCTTTGCCATCATGTTGGCTTAAATAAAAGCCCAACTCGGCATTGTCGACCTTGGCTTTTTTTACCTTAGCCATGTATTTATAAAAGCCGCTGTAATCTAATTCTAAAGTCTGAGCGTGAAGCATGGGTACTGTGAGCGTTCCGCTCAACGCCGCGCATAAGACAATAAGGTGACGAATATTCATGCTTGAAAATGATCCTTGTTGGTATTGAGTGCTGAGCTATCTGTGTCGCTATCGGGCAGCTCACCCTCAACACCGCACACCTCGCGATAGATAATACCTTTTGCCACCATAAACAAGGGTGCGACCCAAATTAGGGCTATGCCCAAGCTTAAAATCGCCACGATAAACAGCAACACGAAACACACTTGAATCGCCAATAATTGCAGCCATTGGCGAGCAAAGAGTTTGAGTGACGTTATGATGGCTTGCAGTGGCGTAAAGCCCTTTTCCAGTATCAGTGGGAAGGTAAACATCAAGGCCACACTTAACAGCAACATGGGCAGCATAGTTAACAAAGCTGGCAAGCCGAGCATTTGGATCACCGCCATCAAGGCCGCACTTAATATGCCCATCAATAAGCTAGCTACCGCCAAGGGCAATAAAAAACCAAAGTAGTTAAAAATCTGATTGGACCTGATGGGCTTATCGACACTGCGAAAAATACCCATCATATCCAGCGCCGCCGTCATGGGGGCTAACACCATGGTAATCAATAAACTTAGCAAGCTGAGCTGCCAAGAGGCTTCTTCTGGATTGGGCACTATCTGGGCCGACACTTGATTAAGAGCCAGCCAACAGCCGGCAACACCTAAGGCGGCTATGATAAGCGGCAGCTTGGCACCATGAATGCGTGCCCACGCCTCTTTAAAAATAACCTTGGGATCCAAGCTAAAGCCTTGTTGTAATGACTGTTGCAGTCGAGCAAAACGGGGGTTGTTCATCTAATGCTTCTCTTACTTAAGATGGCGCCATTATACCCAAGGAAGTGTGCGCTGGCTGCAAGCGCAAGGCAATATTAACTAAAGGAAATGTTAAAATCCGACTAGACTCGACGTAAACAGTTAATATGTTCTTCGCGGGCACAATTATTCGCTTGGCTTTAAGGGCTGTGCTGACTAAACTGCGCGCTCTTTTTTATCTTAAACGCGTGCGTTTTCATCGAGGTGGATAAGGGTACATGGCGGAACAAAATATTCCCCTAGTCTCTCTGACGGGTATCAGTAAAACATTCGACGGCAAAGCCATCATAGATAACTTGGACCTGTCCATTTATGACGGCGAATTTCTCACCATTCTTGGCCCCTCAGGCTGTGGCAAAACTACTGTGCTACGGTTAATTGCCGGCTTAGAGCAAGCCGACGGCGGCCACATTCGCTTGGCCGGTCACGATATCACCCAAGTGCCTGCCGAGCACAGAAATGTAAATACGGTATTTCAAAGCTACGCCCTTTTTCCCCATATGACGTTGTTTGATAACGTCGCGTTTGGCCTGCGCATGCAAAAATTGCCCAAGGCCGAGATTAAGCCGCGGGTACTTGAAGCGTTAAAAATGGTGCAACTTGATGGCATGGCTGATCGCTTTCCGCATCAGTTGTCCGGTGGTCAGCAGCAGCGCGTGGCCATCGCGCGCGCCGTGGTTAATCGTCCTAAAGTGTTACTGCTCGATGAATCCTTGAGTGCACTGGATTACAAATTGCGCAAGCAAATGCAAAGTGAGCTAAAGCAACTACAGCGTCGCTTAGGCATCACCTTCGTGTTTGTTACTCACGACCAAGAAGAAGCTTTGTCGATGTCGGATCGCATCTTAGTGATGCACGGCGGCAAGGTGGTACAAGACGGTACACCGCGCGAGATTTATGAATCACCCGCCAATCTCTTTGTAGCACGCTTTATTGGCGAGATTAACGTTTTAGATGGGGTGTTATTGGCCTCCGCTCAAGCAAGCGGCGCTTGGCACGCTAAGGTGGAGGGGCGGGATTGTATCGTCCACAGCAAGCTCGATTTTAATCCCGGCGATAAGGTCTGTGTACTGCTGCGCCCCGAAGATTTGCGCATGAGTGTCAGCCAAGACGATACTACGCCGAGCGTGGCGGGCCGTATTGTAGAGCGCCTGTATAAAGGTGCCACGCTTGAGTCTCGTGTAGAGCTTAGCTCAGGTCAGCATATCTTAGTGTCGGAATTTTTCGATGAAGACGATCCCGACTTTGATTATCGCCTCGGCGAGCAGGTTAACCTGACCTGGGTAGACAGCTGGGAAGTGGTGTTGCCTTATGAACAACACTGAGCTGAAGACGCAGCCCGCCTCCACGCCGTCACGACTGGCTAAGTTTAAAGGCAATGCCTTTCGCAATATGGCCGTGAGCGTGATTGTGGGCTGGCTATTGCTGTTTGTGTTTTTGCCAAATCTGATGATCATCGCCACCAGTTTTATGACCCGCGATCACGCCAGTCTGGTGAGCTTGGTATTTAGCACCGACAGCTATCGGCGCTTGTTTGACCCCTTGTATGTCCACGTGTTAGGCCATTCATTATTCATGGCTGGCTTGGCTACCGGCTTGTGCTTAGTGATTGGCTACCCGTTTGCCTTTATCATCGCCAAGTTGCCGAAAGGCTGGCGGCCAATAATGCTGTTTTTAGTAATAGTGCCCTTTTGGACCAATTCCCTGATCCGCACTTATGCGCTAAAAATCGTCTTGGGCACCAAGGGGCTACTAAACACAGCTCTGTTAAGTGTCGGCTTAATTGAACAGCCGCTGCGCATTATGTTTACCGAAGTCGCCGTTGTGATTGGCTTGGTCTATATCTTGCTGCCCTTTATGGTGCTGCCCTTGTATTCGGCCATCGAAAAGCTCGATGGTCGTTTGCTGGAGGCGGCTCGTGATTTGGGTGCAGGTACCATGGCGCGTTTCTTTCGCATCATATTACCCTTGACCTTGTCGGGCATAGTAGCCGGTTGCTTGCTGGTATTTTTACCGGCACTGGGCATGTTTTATATTTCGGACTTATTAGGTGGTGCCAAGAACTTGCTGATCGGCAACATTATTAAGACGCAATTTTTGAATATTCGTGACTGGCCGTTTGGGGCCGCCACCAGTGTGACGCTCACCCTACTGATGGCAGGCATGATTTATTTGTATTATCGCGCTACTAAGTTGCTGCATAAGAAGGTGACACTCGATGACTAATTGGCTTAAAGGCGGCTTCTTACTGTTGGTGTTTGCCTATCTCTATATTCCGATTGGGGTCTTAATTGCGAACGCCTTTAACCGTTCTAAGTTTGGCATTCGTTGGGAAGGCTTCACGCTGGAATGGTTTACACGCTTAGCCAATAACGCCAGCCTAATGGAAGCGGCGCGGCATTCGCTGAGTATTGCCCTCCTTTCGGCCTCGGCTGCGGCCTTAATTGGCACCTTGGCGGCGGTGGCCCTCTATCGCTATCGGTTTCGCGGAAAAAAATTCGTCGGGGGCATGTTATTTGTGGTGTTGATGTCGCCAGACATAGTGATGGCCATCTCTTTGCTGGCGCTGTTTGTAACCTTGGGTATCGCCTTGGGTTTTTGGTCTTTGTTATTTGCCCACATTACCTTTTGTTTGCCGTTTGTGGTGATCACGGTTTATTCACGGCTGAAAGGTTTTGATGTGCGTATGCTAGAAGCGGCCAAAGATTTAGGGGCCAGTGAAGCCGTTACCTTTCGGCGTATTATTTTACCCTTAGCTATGCCGGCTATCGCTGCCGGTTGGCTGCTAAGCTTTACCTTGTCACTGGATGATGTAATTGTTAGCTCCTTTGTTACCGGCCCCAGTTATGAAATATTACCGTTAAAAATTTATTCCATGGTTAAGGTAGGTGTATCACCTGAGGTGAATGCCTTAGCCACGTTAATGCTCGGCCTATCCCTAGTGTTAGTGATAGTGGCGCAACTGTTATTAAGGAAGAAAAATTGATGAAATTAGCAATCCCGGCGCGTGCCTTAACGCCCTTAGCATTGGTCATGGCGGTCAGTTTTCCATTAATGGCTAATGCCCAAGAGCGGTTATCTGTGTATGCCTGGGCTGAATACTTACCGGATGCTGTATTACAGGCCTTTACTAAGGAAACCGGTATCAAGGTGGATTACGGCACCTTTGACTCTAATGAAGCCTTGTATGCTAAGCTAAAATTGTTACAAACCAGCAAGGCCAAAGAAAGCTACGATGTGATTTTCCCGTCTAGCTACATGGTGAGCAAGATGGCCCGCGAGGGGATGTTGCAGCCATTAGACAAAGCCCAGTTGCCAAATTTTGCCCAATTGGATGACAGCATGCTGGATAAGGACTTTGATCCGAAAAACAAATACAGCATGCCCTACTCCTTTGGTAGCACTGGCATCGCCATTAACCGCGACGACCTGCCTGATACTAAGATGACATCTTGGCAGGACTTGTGGGATAAGCAGTGGCAGAACCAGCTGATGCTGACCGATGACATTCGTGAAAGCTTCCAGATGTCACTGTTAACGCTGGGTTATTCCGCAAACAGCAAGGATCCTGCCGAGATCAAAGCTGCTTATGAAAAGCTGATCCCATTGCAAGAAAACGTGCTGCTCTATAACTCAGATAACCCACGCCTGCCCTACGTGACCGGCGAAACCTCACTCGGCTTATTGTGGAGCGATCAGGCGTATAAGTCTCAGCAAGATGGTATAGCACTGGAATATGTCTATCCGACTGAGGGCGCCATTTTTTGGGTCGACAGTGCGGTTATTCCGGCCAATGCTAAATCAGTGAGCGCCGCCCATCAGTTTTTAGACTTCTTGATGCGTCCAGAAATCGCGGCGCAAACCATCCAAGAGTTGGGAATCGCGGTACCCAACAAAGGTGCTAAGCCTTTATTACCAAAGGATGTGGCGGAGAATCAAGTGTTGTTCCCCAGTGCTGAGCTTATCGAGCAAGGTCACTTTCAAGATGACTTAGGCGATGACGTGCTAGCTATCTATGAAGATTACTGGGTAAAACTGCGCTCTCAGTAAGCTCATACCCTTGTTATTTGATACACAGTTATTTAGTGATATCAAAAAGCCCGCGATTGCGGGCTTTTTGTTGTACTCAGCAAACTGACGTAAATGCTGAGTCTCCGCCTTCTCTGCTCACTGGTTTTTAAGCAATTCCTCAACATATCTCACCACCTCAACCGTAGCCCGCCCGTATCTGTGCTCGACAAAGTGGCTTTTGCCGTGACTGGGCTCTAGGTTGATTTCTATGGTGTGTGCATTGTGCATGCTGGCTTCGTGCACCAATCCGGCCGCCGGATATACATTGCCCGAAGTGCCAATCGACATAAATAAACTGGCCTCACTTAAAGAATGATAAATTTTGTCTAGCAATAGCGGCATCTCACCAAACCATACCACATGCGGGCGCAGTGGCTGAGGAAACTGGCAACATTGGCAGACGTCACTGTTGTGTAGAGGTCCTCGCCAATCAATGGTTTGATTAGAGTGCGGACAGCGCGCTTTCAGCAACTCGCCGTGCATATGCAGCACATTTTTACTGCCGGCCCGCTCATGCAGGTCATCGATATTTTGCGTAACAAGCGTGACGGTATCTGGCCACTCGGCTTCTAATTTCGCTAAGGCAAAGTGCGCCGCATTAGGTGCAACCGTTTGTAGCAGCTCACGACGGGCATTATAAAATTGATGTACTAATTTAGGGTCCCGTGCATAACCTTCTGGCGTGGCTACGTCTTCAATCTGGTGTTCTTCCCAGAGGCCATCGCTGGCTCTAAATGTTTTAATTCCTGACTCGGCCGAGATACCGGCACCGGTGAGGATCACGATATTACCTTTGCGCACAGGCCGCATACCTCTAATGGTTAAACTTATCTTGAATTAACAGGCTAACAGCAAGCAACACCAAGCGCCAATACGGCCTTAGTCTTATTAAACGTGAGGAGTGAATAGTGAATAGTTAGACCTAAAATAGTGCCCTTCTAATCACTAACCCTATAGCTCTAGTCCCTTTCACTTAGCTAATAAAAAGCCAGGCTCATGGCCTGGCTTAGGATTATTTATCGGCTGACTCGGATGTGTCCGGCGGGGCGATATTTTCTACTCTCGCTTTTAGCTTCTGCCCTGGTCTGAAGGTCACCACTCGGCGCGCCGAGATTGGGATGTCTTCACCGGTTTTCGGATTGCGCCCCGGCCGTTCGCTTTTATTGCGCAATTCAAAGTTACCGAAACCAGAAATTTTTACCTGTTCACCTTGCTCTAGGGCGACACGAATTTCTTCAAAGAAAGATTCGACCATTTCTTTGGCGTCACGCTTAGACAAACCCAGGTCGGTAAACAGGTGCTCAGCTAAGTCGGCTTTTGTTAAGGCCATATTAATCCCTCAAGGATGCACTAAACTCATCCGAAAGTGCCGTTACAATACGTGCCACCGTATCGGCAATTTCTTTTTCTTCCAAAGTGCGATGGGTATCTTGCAACACCAAACTAAGCGCTAAACTCTTCTTGCCATCACTGATGCCAGCACCTTGGTATACATCGAACAAGTTTAATTCAACCAGTTGATTTCCGCCAATTTTTCTAACTAAATCAAGGATGTCGCCGGCTGTGATTTGTACATCAACTACCAAGGCTAAGTCACGACGGTTAGCAGGGAAGCGCGATATTTCACCCGCCTCTGGGACATGACGCTGTGTCAGTGCACTCAGTTCCACTTCAAACACATAGGCTTGAGACTTAAGGCCTAACTTCTTGAGTAAGCTCGGGTGCACGGCACCAATCAGGCCCACTTGCTGACCTTGATATAAAACGGCCGCAGACTGCCCCGGATGCAAGGCACTAATATCGGTGCGCGCAAAGCTAAAGTCCAGTTCATGGCCGCTTAAGGCCAGCAAGGTTTCTAAATCACCTTTAATATCAAAGAAGTCCGCGACCTTTTCCGCCATGTCCCAGTGTTCAGCATGAACCGTGCCCAGCAATAAGCCAGCCAATTTAGCCGTTTGTTGCACGCCATTTTCGCACGCTTCATCGGGAATAAAGGTTAAGCCCTGTTCAAATAAGCGCAGTCGTGGCTGCTGACGGTTTTGGTTATAAACAGCAGCTTGAATAAGACCTGGCCATAAGGACACGCGCATTTCCGACATGTCGGCGGCAATCGGGTTTGGCAACACCAGGGTCTTAGCATCGGGGAACAGCAAGGCTTGTTGCTTAGGATCCACGAAACTATAGGTAATGGCTTCTTGATAGCCTAAGTCTACCAGCGCGTCTTTTAAACGATTCGATGGTAGCTTAGCCTCGCTGTGCTGCGACATCGTCAGGCCCGCAATCGGCGCTTGGTTAGGAATATTGTTGTAGCCATACACGCGGGCCACTTCCTCTACTAAGTCCTCTTCGATGCTGATATCGAAACGATAGCTGGGTACTATTGCCTGCCAACCGTCACTGGTTTTCGTGACGCTTAAACCCAATCGGGTCAGCATATCGGTGACTTGGTCGGCATCGATATCGATACCGATAGTGCGATTAAGCTTGGCATGGCGCAAGGTTACTGTTTTGGTCGTCGGCAAATCTGCCTCAGACAGCGCCTCAACCACGGAACCCGCTTCGCCGCCACAAATCTCCAGCAATAAGGCCGTCGCACGCTGCAGTACTTTGTGTTGCAACTGATAATCCACACCGCGCTCGAAGCGATGCGAGGAGTCAGTGTGCAAACCGTAGCTACGCGCCCGACCAGTGATGGCCAATGGGCTAAAGAAGGCGCACTCTAACAGCACGTCTTTGGTGGTTTCAGTCACGCCCGTGTCTTTGCCCCCAAAAATACCGGCCATGGCGATGGCTTTTTGGCTATCGGCGATCACTAAGGTGTCGTCGTTTAAGCTGACTTCGTTGCCATCTAAAAGGGTGAGCTTTTCGCCCTGCTCCGCCAAGCGCACATTAATGGCGCCATTCAATGTGGCAAGGTCGAAGGCATGCATCGGCTGACCCCACTCGATCAGCACGAAGTTGGTCACGTCCACCACGGGATCTATAGAGCGAAGTCCACTGCGACGCAGCTTTTCTTGCATCCATAAGGGGGTGGTCGCAGTCACGTCGATATTTTTTATGACGCGCGCTAAATAGCGCGGGCAAGCATCGGCTGCTGTTACCTTCACTGCTACCGTATCCTCGATAGTGGCAGGCACATCGATAATTTCCGGCCAGTTAACGGTGGCTTGCTTTAGTACACCTACTTCACGAGCCACACCGGCCATGCTTAAGCAATCGGCGCGGTTTGGCGTGAGGTCGATTTCGACGATACTGTCGTTGAGCTGTAAATATTCACGTACGCAGGTGCCAATGGGCACATCTAACGGCAATTCTATAATGCCACTGGAGTCGAGTTCGATACCCAGCTCGCCGTATGAACAGAGCATGCCGTTTGAGGCTTGGCCGCGCAGCTTGGCTTTCTTAATTTTAAAATCACCGGGCAGGACGGCGCCGACCACGGCTACCGCAACTTTTAAACCGGTGCGGCAGTTGGGCGCGCCACAAACGATGTCGAGCAGTTCATCAGCACCTACATTGACCTTGGTCACTTGTAGCTTATCGGCATCGGGATGCTGGCTGCACTCCACTACTTCACCCACGACGACTTGATTAAAATCACCAGCGGCGGGCTCAATGCCGTCGACTTCAAGACCGGCCATGGTAATAAGCTCGGCCAGTGCGTCAGCGCTCAGACCGGTATTAACCCACTCGTCTAGCCATGTTGTTGAAAATTTCATTTTTGCTCCCAGCGCTTAATCAAATTGCTTAAGAAAACGCAGATCATTTTCGAAGAAGGCGCGCAAGTCATTGACGCCGTAACGCAGCATAGTCAAACGCTCCACGCCCATGCCAAAGGCAAAGCCGCTGTAGCGTTCCGGATCTATACCGACCGAGCGCAACACATTGGGGTGCACCATGCCGCAACCCAGCACTTCTAACCACTTGCCGTTTTTGCCCATCACATCTACTTCAGCGCTGGGTTCGGTAAAGGGAAAATGCGAAGGACGGAAACGGATTTCTAAGTCTTCTTCGAAAAAGTTATGCAAAAATTCGTGCAGCACACCTTTTAACTGGGCAAAGCTGACGTTTTCATCGACCAAGAGCCCTTCCACCTGATGGAACATTGGGGTATGGGTTTGATCGTAATCGTTACGATACACGCGACCCGGCGAGATAATGCGGATAGGCGGCGCTTGGTGCTCCATGGTGCGAATTTGCACGCCAGAAGTTTGGGTGCGCAGCATCAGCTTAGGATTGAAATAGAAGGTGTCGTGATCGGCGCGCGCCGGATGATGGGCAGGAATATTCAATGCATCAAAGTTATGAAAGTCATCTTCAATTTCTGGACCTTCGGCCACCTGAAAACCCAATTCACCAAAAAACGATTCGATACGTTTAATGGTGCGGCTTACCGGATGCAAACCACCGACTGACTGACGACGGCCGGGTAAGCTGATGTCCAGCGTCTCTGAGGCTAACTTGTGATTGAGTTCGGCAAGCATCAGCGCATCGCGCTTGCTGTTAAGGGCGTCGTTCACCGCTTGTTTGGCAAGGTTTATCACCTGGCCGGCGGCGGGCCGCTCTTCGGCGGATAACTTGCCAAGTGCCTTGGACTGTTCGGTAAAAATGCCTTTTTTACCCATGTAATGCACCCGGATGTCATCCAGCTCGGCGGCGGTGGCGACGGCCAGGATCTCCGCCTGTGCTTTGACGATTACGTCTTGCAGCTGATCCATGTATTCCTCTTACTTGCCCGCCTAACGCAGACATTAAATAATTTGAAGGGCTTGATAATAAAGGATTTATGCTTTTTTCGCTACCGTATGACTTAAATCAACACAACAAAAAAGGAGGCCTAGGCCTCCTTTTTTAATTTATCGACTTAACGACTTATGCTGCCAACGCTTCTTTTGCTTTGTTAACCAAAGCGCTGAAGGTGGTTTTGTCGTGTACGGCGATATCAGCCAGGATCTTACGGTCAATTTCAACAGAGGCTTTTTTCAAACCATTGATGAAACGGCTGTATGAAAGACCGTTCTGACGGCTTGCAGCGTTGATACGCGCAATCCACAGCTGACGGAACTGACGTTTTTTCTGACGACGGTCACGGTATGCATATTGACCGGCTTTAGTTACTGCTTGAACCGCTACGCGATATACGCGTGAACGAGCGCCATAGTAACCTTTAGCTTGCTTTAGTACTTTTTTGTGACGCGCGCGAGCGGTCACACCACGTTTAACTCTAGCCATTTTCTATCTTCCTCTTAAGCGTAAGGCAACATTGAATGAACTTGCGCAACGTCTGCCGCCGCTACCAGATTAGTACCGCGCAAATGACGCTTACGCTTGGTGCTTTTCTTGGTGAGGATATGGCTAGTGTGTGATTGTTTACACTTAAAGCCATTCGCAGTTTTCTTAAAGCGCTTTGCAGCGCCTTTGTTCGACTTCATCTTCGGCATAACAACTCCGCATTGTTAATAACAACAAACAGTCAAGGTGAGCCAGATAAGAATTACCTAGCTACTTGGAAACCTTACTGTTTTTTCTTTGGGGCTAGCACCATGACGGCTTGGCGACCTTCCATTTTCGGGAATGCCTCCACTACGGCCAATTCTTCTAAGTCCGCTTTAATACGGTTTAGCAAATCGAACCCTAGGTCTTGGTGCGCCATTTCACGACCGCGGAATCGCAGTGTGATCTTGGCTTTGTTGCCCTCTTCTAAAAAGCGAACCAGGTTGCGTAGCTTTACCTGGTAATCGCCATCATCAGTGCCAGGGCGGAACTTCATTTCCTTAACCTGAACCTGCTTCTGTTTTTTCTTCTGTTCTTTCGTCGCCTTGCTCTTCTCGTAGAGGAACTTCCCGTAGTCCATCAAACGACACACGGGTGGCTCGGCATTGGGACTGATCTCAACTAGGTCAACACCGGCAGCGGTCGAAATTTCGAGTGCCTCTGCAATGGTGACCACGCCCATAGGCTCGCCTTCCAGGCCGACTAAACGAACTTCTGGTAGTCGGATCTCTTCATTCAGTCGATTGCGAGGAGCTGGTTTGCTCCCTCTCTTAATGCCTTTTATAACCTATCCTCCACTGTTTTCTTTCCGCGAGTTTGGATTTCTTGCTGAATTAGCAAGCTCAGCTCTTCAACATTGAAGACGCCTAAATCCAATCCTTTCCGGGTACGAACCGCTACTTTGCCGGCTTCGACTTCTTTGTCGCCACAAACCAACATGAAAGGTACCCGCTTCAGAGTATGTTCGCGGATTTTAAAGCCTATTTTCTCATTTCTCAAGTCCGCTTTAGCTCTAATGCCAATATTATTCAGACTTTTACTGAGATTGAGTGCGTAATCTGCCTGATTATCGGTAATATTGAGAACCACCACCTGAGTGGGGGCTAACCAAGTCGGGAACAGACCTGCGTATTCTTCAATGAGAATACCGATAAAACGCTCGATCGAGCCTAGAATAGCACGGTGAATCATTACCGGCACGTGGCGTTCGTTATCTTCGCCTACATAACTGGCACCTAACCGACCAGGCAGAGCAAAATCAAGCTGTATGGTACCACATTGCCACGCACGATTCAGGCAATCATGCAGGGTAAATTCAATTTTAGGGCCGTAAAACGCCCCTTCTCCGGGCTGTAATACGTATTCGATATTGGCCGCGGTAAGTGCTTCTTGTAAGGCCAGCTCCGCCATGTCCCAGGCTTCATCGCTGCCGATGCGCTCTTCTGGTCGCGTAGACAGCTTGACGGCAATGTCGGTAAAACCGAAGGTCTTATAAGTGTCAAACACCAGCTGAATACAATCGGATACTTCTGACTGAATTTGCGCTTCGGTACAAAAAATATGGGCGTCATCTTGGGTAAAGCCCCGTACGCGCATTAAGCCGTGTAGCGCGCCGCTTGGCTCATTACGGTGACAGCTGCCAAATTCCGCCATGCGCAGCGGCAAGTCACGGTACGACTTCAATCCTTGGTTGAAGATTTGCACGTGACCCGGGCAGTTCATCGGCTTGATGGCGTAGTCGCGGTTCTCGGAGTGGGTGGTAAACATGTAATCGGCATATTTATCCCAATGGCCGGAACGCTCCCACAGTACGCGGTCCATCATTAACGGACCTTTCACTTCTTGGTAGTCATATTCGCGCAGTTTATCGCGCACAAACTGCTCTAACTCGCGGAAGATGGTCCAGCCATCGTGATGCCAAAACACCATGCCCGGCGCTTCTTCTTGCATATGATACAAGTCGAGTTGCTTGCCGATGCGTCTGTGGTCGCGCTTGGCCGCTTCTTCTAACTGCAACAAGTAACCGCTCAGGGCTTTTTTATCGGCCCAAGCGGTACCGTAAATGCGTTGCAACATCTTGTTCTTGGAATCGCCACGCCAGTAGGCGCCTGAGGTTTTTTGCAATTTAAAATGCTGACAAAACTTCATGCTCGGTACGTGTGGGCCACGACACATGTCGATGTATTCTTCGTGATGATACAGACCGGGTCTGTCATCGTGGCTAACGTTTTGGTCGAGAATTTCAATTTTATACGGTTCATTGCGAGCCGCAAAGGTGTCGCGCGCCTCTTGCCAGCTGACTTTCTTCTTGATAACTGGATAATCGCTTTTTACCAGCTCTTTCATGCGCGTTTCTAACTTCACCAAGTCGTCTTCGGTCAAGGTGTGGTCTAGATCCACGTCATAATAGAAACCGTTGTCGATCACGGGACCGATGGCCATCTTAGTTTGCGGCCATAACTGCTTAATGGCGTGCCCCAAGAGGTGGGCGCAAGAGTGGCGTAAAATGGCTAAGCCATCCTCATCTTTGGCGGTAATGATGGCCAGCTTGGCATCCGTTTCGATTAATTCACAGGCATCCACTAATTGGCCATCAATGCGCCCTGCGATACAGGCTTTGGCGAGTCCCGGACCGATATCGAATGCCACGTCCATCACGGAAACGGCATGGTCAAAATGGCGTTGGCTGCCATCGGGAAGAGTAATTATCGGCATAAGAAATCCTTAACAGTGGTGCACCCTACCAAAGCGCACGTGTAATTTATGAAAATGAACCTGTGTCGAATGAGTAAGCTTCATTAAGATTCAACCGTCTGACGTACTCTGCCAGCGTGGCGCACCTGAGGCTGTTGTAAGCACAACTAAGGCTAAGATGGCGTGGGTTGAGGATGCGTATTTTAACAGAAGGGGCTGCTATCGACTATGCCAGCAAACCGTTAAATGGCGGTTTTTTGCCTGACTTGCTCTTTGAGCCAAATGAAACGGCTGTGCGGAATATACAATAAATCGGCTACTTGGCGGATCACACCTTCTTCTTCGGGATCCAGATAGCCATCGATAAAGGCCAGCTGCCACAGCGCAGATAACAGCTGCTCGCGTTCTTCGATCGGTAAATTTTTCAGCTCGGCAGTAAATGCATATAAGGAGACCACCTCTTGCTGTTGCGCCAAACTCTCGTTTAGCAAGGCTTTTACTTGTGCAGGGTCTTGCTGGGTTAAGCGTTGCAGCAATTGCGCCATGCGCGCTTGTTCTTCGGCGGTGGCATGGCCATCAGCCAACATCACCTCGGCCAACAAGGCGGCCATGGCCATGTCTTTGCTGGGCCCCGTTGAGGGTGTTTGTGCCTCAAGGCTCAGTAACCGTTTCAATTGTTCAAGCAGCATATGTTTTCCTTATTAATCCTATTAGCTTGTTTATGTTTGCTTATGTATATCAATATGTAAACCTTAGTCTCGAACCACAAACCATTGTTCGCCATATAGAAGGAAGCTTAATGTCGTCTGACGTTGTGTTAATTACTGGAGCCGCTAAGCGAATTGGCGCCGACATCAGTCGGCACTTACACGGCTTAGGCTATTGCTTGGTGCTGCATTATTGTCATAGCGAAGCGGCAGCTATTTCCTTACAAGCCGAGCTTAATGACAAAAGAGCAAATAGCGTGCAGCTCGTCTGCCAAGACTTAACTCAGCTGCATGAAATCGACGCCCTGGCCGCTCGGGTGCTCGCTTGTTTTGGCCGCCTCGATGCTTTAGTAAATAATGCCTCCAGCTTTTATGCCACGCCATTGGGGAGTGGTACGCCTGCACAATGGCACGACTTAATGAGTACCAATGCCGCAGCGCCCTACTTTCTCTGCCAAGCCTTGGCAGCGGAGTTAACCTTGTATAAGGGGGTTATCGTAAATATGGTGGATATTCATGCAGAGAAAGGCTTAAGCCAACACTTAATGTACAGCATGGCGAAAAATGCGTTGGCTACCCTTACCCGAGGGTTTGCCGCCGAATTAGCACCCAATGTACGGGTGAATGGCATAGCACCCGGTGCCATCTTGTGGCCTGAAGCGGCTCTAAGCGAGCAACAAAAACAGCAGGTATTAGCCAGCATTCCCATGCAGCGCTTAGGCAAGACCCAAGAGATTGCCGAGACAGTGGCGTTTTTATTAAAAGGTCCCGCTTATTTAACGGGACAAATTATTACCTTGGACGGGGGACGCTCTATTAAGGGGTTAAGCGAAGCCTGATTTATCTGGCGGCAAGTGTAGCCGCCCTGCTGACATTCACCGTTTAACGCTATATTTATGACGTTGCTATTTTTCAGTTCCGACCGATTGTCAACAGTGGCTAAGGAGCAAGTTATGCGAGACTTTTTTCAACGTACTGTTAACTGCCCGCATTGTGGTACTGACACGGATTTGGTTATCGATGGCTCACAAGGTAGTCAAGAATACTTTGAGGACTGCAGTGTTTGCTGTAATGCGATACACGTGGTGATCACGCGCAATGAGTTACTAGACAAGATTCAAGTGAGCGTAGATGCTGATGATGAGCAGATATTTTAATGTGATAATTAGTTAATTTAACTTATCTGTATGTTGGCATAATTACAAGCAGTGCTGGCACATACAGTACGATAAGAACTGAGCTAGCTGCCCAGTTCTTATTCAATTAACGACTGGCCAACACTCGCTCTACCGTATCAACTATGGCTTGTGTTTGGGGATCTATCTCCAGATTAATCTGATAACCGGGCTGAATGACGCCAAGGTTGGTGCGAGCGAGCGTCTCGGGGATCAAATGCACCGCAAAGCGGTCTGCCAGCACCTGCCCTACTGTAAGGCTGATGCCATCTATGCCGATGTAACCTTTAGTGAAGACGTATTTGGCCAACGCCGTCGGTAGACCAAACCACAGCGTGGTATTAGTCTCGGTTTCGTTACGCTCTAAAAGCGCAGACATACCCATAATATGGCCAGACATGGCATGGCCGCCGATATCATCACCAAAGCGCGCCGCGCGTTCCAAATTCACCTTATCGCCCACTTTAAGTTGGCCAAGGTTGGTCACCCGCAACGTTTCTTGCATGAGATCAAAGTGCACAGCTTGGCCTTCAATGGCCGTCACGGTTAAGCAACAACCATTGTGCGCCACAGAGGCACCGAGGGTTAAGCCTGGCAACATCTCACTGGGTAGCTGAACCACGTGGGTACGAAAATCGGCCTTTTCTATAATGTCTAACACCACCCCTTGGCCTTGAACAATTCCTGTGAACATAAGGTTTCCTTTGCTGCTTTCAAATGAAGAATGTGGGATAAAGCAGAAAACAAGGCTATATTGCCACCCACAGTTGAAAAACGCTTATTTTTGACTAGTTAACCCCTGCTATAACCGAGAGTTCACTTATGGTCGTCATGCCCTATCTTAGAGAAATCCCCCGCTTATTACGCTTATGCGGTCCTATCTTAGTGGCGCAAATGGCCCAAACCATGATGAGCTTTGTGGATACACTCATGGCCGGCCAAGTCAGTGCTACCGACTTGGCGGCGGTAGCTGTGGCCACCAGCTTTTGGTTGCCACTTATTTTATTGGTGCAGGGCGTTATTATGGCGTTAACGCCTATCATATCGCAATTAAATGGCGCTCGCCGCACCAGTGAGGTTGCCGGAGCCGTGCATCAAGGCTTTTGGCTCACCATTTTAGTCACCCTGCCCGCCATGTTGGCCTTGTACTATTCGCCGCTGGCATTGCATTGGATGGACGTTGAACCTGAGTTGGTCCACAAAACTAGCGGTTACTTGCACGCAATCTTGTGGGGTATGCCTGCTTATGCGCTCTATCAAGTATTGAGAAACTTCAGCGAAGGCTTATCACATACTTTACCCACTATGGTAATCGGCTTTATTGGCTTAGCGGTCAATGTACCGGCTAACTATATTTTGATCCACGGCAAATTCGGATTTCCAGCCCTCGGCGGTGTGGGCTGCGGTTATGCCTCGGCGCTGGTGTTTTGGGTGATGTTATTTGGCATGATTTTTTATATTCGCCACTCTGCCTTTTTGAAAAAATTCAGTATTTTCAGCCCAATCACACCGCCAAATTGGCCACAAATCAGTCGGCTCTTTAAGTTAGGTTTTCCTATCGCCATGGCGATCTTTTGTGAAGTGACCCTGTTTACAGTCGTGGCTTTATTGCTAGCCCCTTTTGGTGCAGAAATTGTTGCCGGCCATCAAATTGCCATTAATTTTTCCAGTCTGATTTTTATGATACCGCTGAGCCTCGGTATGGCCATGACCATACGGGTGGGCCATAGTTTAGGAGAAAACCAAGCAGAGCTTGCCAAACGTATCAGCATTATCGGCATCATTATGGGCTGTTTAATTGCCTTATGCTGCGCGCTCGCCACCGTAGCCGCTCGCTATTGGATTGGTGGCCTGTATACGGATAACGCCGAGGTATTGGAGCTGGCAGCAAGTTTACTATTGCTCGCTTCTTTCTACCAAATTTCTGACTCGGCGCAAGTGATAGCAGCGGCGGCCTTGCGCGGTTATAAAGACACGCAGATTATTTTTTATATTACGCTGGTGGCCTTTTGGTTATGCGGTCTGCCCATAGGGATGATTTTAGGCTTAACCGACTGGCTGGTGCCGGCCATGGGGCCCCACGGTTTCTGGATAGGGTTTCTAGTGGGCTTAACCATAGCGGCCAGTGCGTTATTATGGCGATTAAGGGTGATTTATGGCCGGGTGGAAAGTAATCGTCGGGCTAATTTGCCCTTGGTTGATGGCATGTAGCCCAACAGACGACGCAAAAGACCATTTTGAGACTTATCTTACTCGAGTCGCCTATGTGCTTGATGTGCCGGCCCCTGAGTTACAGACGCCGCAGGCCTTAGCACCTACATTAGTGCCTTTACCTGCCCAGCGTGAACTCACCTTACCCACGCCACGCATTAGCACCGGCGTGCTGGATGCGCTTAAGCTAGGTCAATGTGATTTATTGGGCTTAGTAGCAGAGCACAATGCGCCGGCTGGCAAAAGCCAGTCAGCGGCGGGCCAATTTGCCTATCATCTGCAATTTCAACAGGGGTTAGCACAATGCTTAAGCCAAGCCGAGGATGCCGAGCTCAGCGCTTGGTTGACCGAGCTTAGCCAGCTTAAGGCGCCCTTGTTGCCGATTTACTTTTGGAACCTAATGGTGGAAGAGCCTGAAGTGCGCGCCGCCCTCATTCCAGCGGTAAGCGGTTTACCATTTCAGTCCTCAGGCGGTTATCAGGCCACCCTGCAGGCCTTTAGCTTGCTTGCTCGTTTACAAGCCCAAGCTCAGCAATATTCAGCCATGCCTTTATCTTTGACGGAAGAGTCGCTTATAGATCTGAATGAAGAGCTAAATCGAGCACTGCGTGGCTTATATAAGAATCCCTATCTGGGCGAACTCTTTTACTCCTTGGCGGCCAACGCCGCTTATCTTGAGCAAAGCATTGAATTTTTAGGTCAGTTACAAAACATCAACTGCCAAGGCCCTCACGCCATTAAAGCCGAGCGCTTGCGTAATGCCATGCAACATTATTACATAAAAGATATTCAGCCTTACTTTACCGAGCTGGATCGTCAATTTGTGCAACTGGCGCCGCTGTTACAAGCGACATTAGCGCCGCCTGTCGACAAGGCAGACCTGATGGCCGACTACAATGAACAAGTGGCTCTTGGTCTCGACAGTCAACTGTATGTGCGTTATCGAGCGCTAACCTTGCAGCATGCGAAAGTGTGGCAAAATTTTCTAACGCGCTGCGAACTTTCACCAAAGCGCGAATAATTGGCCTGCTCATTTCATAAATTAGCCACAAATAGACCACAAGTTGTGCAACTGCTTGAGCATTCACAGAAAAGACTTGCCAGTCTCCATAGGCTTAGCTAACATTGCGCTCGCTTAGCAGTAGCGCGTCCTTAGCTCAGTTGGTT